>NZ_JANMZA010000494.1:0-16212 GCF_031382685.1 Chamaesiphon sp. OTE_8_metabat_110
GGGCGCGGTGGATGGGGTTGCGAGTCTGAAATCCGACGATCGTATTCCAGCCTTTAGCTTGAAACTGGGCGCGGGCTGCGACAGGATCGATTTGATAGGTAGGAAATTGCGGGTGTGCTTCGCGTTCTAATAGGTAAATATCACCTGCTAAGTTAACGTTACCTTGGTCGTAGACGACTTTGACACCAGGATGCTTTTCATCATCGGTGCGGTAAACATTAATTGCTTCTTGCTGTTTGTCGTAGGTATATTTCTCGGTGAGTTCTAAAACGCCCACAAACCTACCCGTACTGTCATCTAGTCTGACGAGCGAACCGACAACCAGCGGTGCGGCGACAGCTTCAGTTACAGATAACGTAATCGGAATCGACCAAGGTAAACCATCAGCCAATCGCATTTTAGCGACGACACTATGATAATCTGCTTCTGGCATGAACCCCTGAAGCGGACTAAATGCCCCGATCGCAATCATGACTAAATCGGAATATGCCCGCTCGTCTAATGTTACTCTGGGCAAATCGGCTTTACTCAGAAATTCGGCTTTTTGAGCGGGGGTGGCGATGCGATTTATTAATTTACCGCCGTGGGGTGCAATACCAGAACGCTGACTCAAACTAATTTTCCTCGCAATATTTTAAATACTTTTATGGATCACTTTAGCAGCTTTGGGGAAGGTTTTAGGCTTTAGGCTTTAGGTTTTAGGGGAGATGGGGGAAGGTTTTAGGCTTTAGGTTTTAGGCTTTAGGCTTTAGGTTTTGGGGAATAGGATGACTAGATGATTTAAAATAGAAGCGTGTAGCTCGAATGTGATGAACTATGGAACAACGATTGACCACACAGCAGCTAGAGTTGATTGTTGGTGAGGTTGGGCGATTGGCAAATCGTCAGCAGGATGAACTAGATCGATCGGAAGTTCAAAAGATTTTAGTCGAGCTAAATCTCCCGCCGGAACTGTTGGATGAGGCGATGATTCAGGTGCAGCGGAAGGAGGCACTAGCAAGGCAGAAAAAACGCAATATTGGCATCGCGATCGGGGGAGTAGCTGCACTAGTTATGCTAGTAGCTGGGACTAGTCTCTTTTTCCAAAATAAAGCGAGTACAATTGCCAAGATCGGTGTCAGCCAAGATCGCATCAGCTTCGTGCGCGATGGTGGTGAGAACCTAAATCCAGTGGCTAAAGGTGCGGAAATTGTCTATCGCGTCACGCTCAATGATGCGCCCGTCGGTGAAACATTAAACCTAACCTGCAATTGGCTCGACGCATCCGGTAAAGTCGCCCATACCAATCGCTACGAGACTAAAAACATTACCACCCCAGTCTGGAATACCTCATGTCGCTACCAGATCCCGCTAGATGCCGCTTCAGGTGCGTGGAAAGTGGAAATTCGCGCTGGAGATCGATCGCTCAAGCAGATGCCCTTTGAGGTTAAATGAGATGGGATGTGGGAGATGCGGCTCGCGCACGCCTTTGTTCCCCGACGGTATAGCGAGACAAGACAGGGAGTTGGGGGCTGTGAGACTGAGGCTTGCACCGATTATAAAAAATCCCCTCTTGGGAGGGGTGCCCAACGGGCGGGGTGGGTAGATCTCCGCTACTCACAAACCAGCTCCCAAGTATTTCCGCTTTTAGTAGATTGTTATGGAATAAATGGTTAGTTCGATCGAGGATATCTGAACATATGGAGTTGAGAGCTTGCCTCGCAGATGGTGAACCCACCCCGCCCTACGGGCACCCCTCCTGGGAGGGGATTTACATGCGATGATTATTGCGTTGCGCTCTAAATCAGGCGATCGCGTAAAAAAGACAAGAGTACTCTAAGATGACAATAGTCGATCGCTACAAGCTAAACTGATGTGAAAATTGCGATTTTAGCGGGGCAATTAGTTGGTTATTGGGGTGATGACGATCGATCGAGCATTCTTGCCAGTTTACTTTCCGCGCCAATCCAATCGCTAAGTGCGACACCTGTAGGAATTTCGGCAGCGGGGCTGGAGTTGGACTGCTGGGTGCGATTACAGGATGCAGATTTAGTATTAGGGCGAGAACCATTCGGCAAGACGCCGCTGTACTGGACGGAACTAGATTCGACGATTTGGTTTGCTTCGCATTTACAGTTATTATTGCCGCTGCTATCCCAGCCAGACATCGATGTAGGCGGGCTGTATGGCTATAGTTGCTTTTCCTACGTTCCGACACCATTGACCCCCGTGCGGGGGATTCAGGCGGTACCTGCGGGGACGGAATGGTGCTGGCAAGCGGGTAAATTTGGACGGACTCATCCAGTTGCGATTGTCAGCGCCACCGCTCCTGTTCGATGGCAACAAGCCAAAGCGCAAATCGCAGATGAAACTTTTGCTATCAAACAGCTTCAAGACTTATTGCAAGCTGCCATCCATCGCCAGATTCAGGATTTACCAGATGCACCCGTGGGTGTGTTGTTATCTGGGGGATTGGATTCCTCGATCGCGGCGGCGTTATTGGTTCAAAATGGGGTTAAAGTTCGGGCTTATACGCTTGATTTTGGCGAGGCGGGAATTTCGGAGTATCCCTATGCCGAGCAGGTGGCTCATCATCTTCAGATTCCCTTAGTCAAAGTCCCTGTAAATCCGAAATTAGTCAGATCGTCGATCGATCTTACCAGTCGCGCTCTAGACTTACCCTATGGGGATGGCGTGACGGTGCCTTTATATTTACTCTGTCAAGCTGCTAGCCAGGATGTCTCGGTAATTTTCAATGGGGAAGGCGGCGATCAATTATTTGCCGGATGGACGAATAAACCGCTGATTGCGGCGAGTATTTATGGGGGGAGTACCGATTTTATCCAGCCTTATCTTCAAACTTTTCATCGGCTCTATGGCTATGAGCGTCAGTCATTTCAGTCGCAAATCCTCGCACAAATTCAGGCTCTCGATCCCGCCGATTGGATTGGTGCGGCTTTAGATCCCACACTGACACCCGAATTGCTCCACCGCTTGCGCCGAGCGTCGCTGATGCTCAAAGGTGCCCAAAATATCCAGCCGCGTGCGACTAATTTGGCGCGTTGGCATGGCTTGAAAGTGCGATCGATTTTTTGCGATTTACCACTAGCTGAGTGGACTTTTGGCGTATCTGGCACGCTCCAGCTTCAGGGTGCTTGCGAAAAATATATCCTCAAACGAGCAGTCGAGGATCTATTACCTGCGGAAATTGTCTGGCGGACGAAACGCGGGATGGGTGTACCGCTGACAGCGTGGCTGTTTCAAGAATTGTGGTCGGATTTGGGGACGTGGCTGAATCCGCAAGTTTTGCGAGCAGCGGGATGTTGGCAAGCAGATATTGCTACTCAATTAGTCAGTGGTAAATTCAGCGGTTCGATCCAAGGGCGGCGAATTGGCGAAGTATTATGGTTAATTATGATGTGGGAGCGATGGCGAATTCAGGTGTTAGGCGCACCATCGACTCGCAAGAGTTGGAATCATCCATTTTGGATGCCACAACCATTATGGAGACAAATTGAGCGCATCAGGTCATCCGATCGATATGAATAATCTCTTACCATTTTCGCTAGCACAAGCTCAAGAGCTAATATCTGTCTATGGTTCGCCATTGTATGTTTATCAGCTCGATCGATTGTTAGATACGATCGAGCTGATTACCAATTCTATCCCCTATCCCGCTACTCGATTTCAGTTTGCCAGCGTCACTAATGGCAACGTCGCCCTGCTCCAAGTTTTTAAAAACAAAGGCTGGGGGATTCATGCCAATACGCCAGGGGATATCTATCTGGCTCTGGCGGCTGGTTTTACGCCCGATCGAATCGTCTATAGCGGCAGCAATCTCGATCGATCCGAGATGCGTCAACTTCTAGTATGGGGAATTAGCGCGATTAATCTCGATAGCCTGAGCCAACTTGAAACATTGGTAGATGTCTACACGCCTGAGTACCCAAAACCGCGTCTGGGACTGCGCTTGAACTTCCCAGTTTTAACCGGGGAGAGTCGAATCGGCGTCCATCCCGATGAATTCGAGCGAGCGAGCAAGATCGCCCGTCGAGCGGGTTTAACTGTAGAAGGACTACATTTCTATCGCGGCACGGGGACAAATGCGACACAGGCGTTTGTAGATGCCATTGAGACGATCTTAGCGATCGGGAGTAGGTTGCCAGATTGGGCGGATTTAGATTTTGGCGGGGGATTTGGCTATCCTTACCATCACGACAAAGCGGCTTTTGATTGGGGAGAATTTGGACGCATATTAAGTAAAAGATTATCCAAGTTAGATAAACAGATGCAATTAACGATCGAACCCGGACGCGCCGCGATCGCGGGATGTGCTGTATTATTGGCGCGGGTAGTTTCGACAAAATGGCAAGGTGAGAAACAGATCGTTGGTGTCGATACCACGGTGGCAAATCTATCGGTACCATCCGTACATGGCGGCTATCGCGAGATCGTCAGTTGGCAAAATAGTGACGATTTATTTATGACTGATATCTGTGGAAATACCACTTATTCCCGCGATTATTTAGGACGTAATTGCCAGCTACCGCGACTCAAAATCGACGATATTATTGCCGTTCGAGATGTCGGCGCTTATGGTTATGCGATGTCTTCACACTTTCTCCACCGTCCGCGCCCAGGCGAAGTATTATTAGCTAGAGATAGTCATCGGCTCATCAGACAGCGAGAGGATTATCGAATCTTATTAACCAATCAAATCTTTGAGGAGGATCGATCGTGAAATGTATTAGCTGCGGTACTGACAACAACCTCAAAGATCGAACTGGCAATATGGGTAGGTGTAAAAGTTGCAACCATCCATTTGCCTTCGAGCCGACGGCAATGCCGACTAATACTAAATTAACCGATCCTTTTTTTGCGAAGTTAATCATCGATATCTCTGCTAATAACACGCTATTTTTTACGCCCAGACAGCTTTATTATTTGTTAGATAAGCGATTGCGATCGCGTTTTATTCGAGCGGGATTTGCGGCTAATCCAATTCCTGCGATCGGCTGTAGCGCTTTTCCCATTATCTTTGCCAGCTTTTGGGTAAGCGGTTTTTTTAATCTTTCGCCTGTTCTAGTCACACCAATTATTGTAAGTTTAGCTGCGACTTGGATCGTGTGGCTTGTATCTCGAAATGCACTCTCTAACCAACTCAATCGACGTACCCGTCAGACGAGTATTACTACGCTCAAAGTTCTAGCTGGCATCTTATTATTAGTTGGTTTCCCTGCGAGTATTATTGTCAAAACACCAATCGGAATTATTTTCTCGATCGGGTTAGGAATTGCAGCGGCGTGGTTGAGCTGGCACTGTAAACGTCAACAGAGTAAAATTTTTGATAAATTCTTGGTGGAACAAACTCAATTTGATACTTGGCTAGAACGATGGCATAGTATCAATAATGCCTCCGAAAAAATGTTACCACTACCACGGAGTAATAGTTTACCCGCCGCTCCAAATCCTGAAGTTACTGCATATAGTTTCGATCGCGTGGTAGTATGCGATAAATCTTCGATCGCTCAACTCCTGATTAGTAATAACTTCCACTTTGAAAATAACTGTGCGATTCTGACGATCGATGGTTATCCCCAAAATATTTTCACCACTACAATGGAAATGTTGCGCCGCAATCCCGATCTCAAAGTGTATGCGCTGCATAATTGTTCGCCGAGTGGATTCAAATTAATTCGTCGTCTGCGCGAAGAAACTTGGTTTCCCAATCCAGCAATTCCGATTATCGATGTTGGTATTCTCCCGCGTCAGATTATGGATAATATCGATGTGATGACTCCTCAATCTACCGCCTCCGCGCAAACCTCCCAACAACTCCCTCCAGACATCCGCGCCAGTCTCAACCCTGAAGAATTAGCATGGCTCGATGCGGGTTGTTATTTAGAATTAGAATCTTTCCCACCTCAGAAACTCATTCAGATTTTGCACCGCGCGATTAATGAAAGTCGAGAGTTAGCAGTAATTGAAGGCGGCGATATGGTAATTATCGATAGTAGCCCTGGTTTCTATGCTGTCGAAAGTTTTGGATAGGGTTGAGGCAATGCTTATTTGATGATTTAGGCTTCTAATCTTAGTTCCTAGCCTTACTTTTATTAAAACAAAAATACTACTCAATCGGTGAATTATCAGAGGCTATATCGAATAACATATCTTCCTTTAAATAAGTAAATTTAGTTTTGCAATTACTACAAACAGCGTAAACAGTTCTAGTGGCAGGACGTATTCTTATCCCTGGATTTTCATGCAATAATCTCTGCATGAATTTATGTTGCTCGGCATCTGCCAAATCGATCGAGATCGCACCTAAAATATTGCCGCATTTCGTACAAGAAAATCGCTCGGCAATTTTTCGTTTTTGACGCTCTTCAAAGTAGCCAATCGTAAAAGTGATGGGAATTATTACTGGAAATAGTACCAGCATAGTCATAATACAAATACCAATCTCGACATTTTGCCAAGTAGAAGATTTGAAAAATCGCTTAATACGTTGTTTTATCGATCGAGTTGCCATTTATCCCTCGATAATCGATAGAGGTAATGTTTTCTAAGTGGATGCCCAACGGGAACGCTCGGATGCTCGAATGTTTCAGCCTCGCGAGTCATTCCCAGGCGTTTCATCAAAGTATAAGAGCGGCGATTGATAGTAGCGGTAAAAGAAACTATCTCTAGGAGATTGAGTCGATCGAATCCCACTTGTAACACATCTCTAGCCGCCTCTGATGCGTAGCCTTTGCCCCAATATGGCAATGCCAATCGCCACCCGATTTCGACGCACGGAGAGCAGGGTAAATTGGCCGTGGGGACGTGCAAACCGACATAGCCGATGAATTGCTTATCTGCTTTTAATTCGACAGCCCAAAAGCCCCAGCCGCGATCGCTTATTAATGCCTGAAGTCGATCGACCATTGCATCACTTGCGGCTCGATCGAGTATATTAGGATAAAATTCCATCACTTTTGGATCGGCACTAAGTCGAGCAAAAGGCTCTCGATCTGATTCGATCCATTGGCGCAACCGCAGTCGCTCTGTCTCTAATTCGATTAGTTCTGTCATAACTTATAAATTTAAATTTGCTCGATCGATCCATGCAATTTACCAGATCCATTTGCTCCAGCAATAATAGTTAGAGTTGGCACGATCTAAATAATCTCACCAATAATTTCTTCGTTGCCATCCGCTCGAATCTGAAGCTCAAATTTTTGTTCATTAACTTCCTCTCTAACTAACTTTTGACCGATTGCATAGTGAATTGGTTTACCCATTGCTTTGAGCCGTGCGATATCGATCGCGACTTGCTTTTGAGCAGCAGCCTCGATTCGGCGAGCCATCACTTCAATATCTTCGATCGGACTAACGTTTGGTGTCGTAGAAGTCATCGTATTTCTATTCTGGATTTATTAGTTGCTACCTACACTCAAAGTGGTTAAAACCACTCCTGGTGATACGAAGTCCGCCTGTCTTGTCTTGACGCACACAAACGGGAGGGAGCGATGCGCGGACTGACATATTAGTCCGCGTAGGCGGACTTTGCATCACTAGCCACGATTTTAATCGTAGGCATTTCCATCGGTAGTAATTTGGGTTAGCTATTGCTTACCTACTTCCGATTATAATTTACCTGAAGCCACATTTCCAAACTAACCAATAACCATAGCTTCACACCATATCTACCCCATACGTCACCGCGAAAACTCAACCATTCTTTAATTAGATTCTGGTTGATATAAGGTGCGATTAATGCCCGCCGACTCAGCAACATCTTCGCCGCCTGACGTTGCCAATATTTCCGAAAACCGAGCTGGACTGGTACCATCATGCCGCTTTTTGGTCGATCGATTATCGCGGCTGGTAAGAGATCTGCAACTGCTTGTTTTAATACGGCTTTTTCTTTGACACCGGAGAGTTTGTATTCCGGTGGAATAGTCATACTTAAATCGACAATCCGCCGATCGAATAACGGCGATCGACCTTGCAATCCGGCTGCATGAGTGAGATTATTTACTTTAGTCAAGATCTGATCGGCACCTTTATACTTAATATTTAATGCCATCAACCGATTGAGAAAACTCATGTTTGAATTTAAGTCTGCTTCAAAGACCCACGGCTGCTGAATTTGTTGCAATATTTCAGGTTTGAGAAGTTGGGGTAAATCTGCGGCGCATTTTTGGAACGAAGTTAAATATGCTTGCAAAGGGTTATGATTAGCCTCTGAATTATATAAACTATCGATTAACATCGGCTGGTTTTTAGGGCCGCCAAAACACGGATCGCCACCTTCCCCATTGAGGCTAATCGAGACATCGTGACTGGCTAATCGTCCGATTAATAAATTGGGAACTGTCAGCGGATCGCCGATCGGATCGTCTAAGTTTGCCATTGTTTCAGATAACTTGTCCCACATATCTTGGAAGGTGATTTCTAAGATGTGGTGGTGGGTTTGACAATGGTTGGCGACTAAACTCGAAAACTCCAATTCGTTGGCACATTCGGAGCCAAAGTGAATCGAATAAGTATGGATAGGAGCGTCGTGGAGTCGTGCGGCTAAAGCGGTAATGCAGCTCGAATCTAAACCCCCGGATAGAAATACGCCGACTGGTTGATTTGCTGGTAAATATTCCCCTATGACTAGTTCTAATTGCGATCGCAATCGATCGCCATGCCACTCTAGCGACTCCTGGGCGACTACCTGCTCTTGTAATTGCCAGTAGCTTACGATTTGCTCTCCGGGCAATTTGAGGATGGTTCCGGGGCGAATTTCCCGCACATCCTGCCACATCGTCCGCTCTCCAGGAACGAAGGAACAGGTGAGATAATCGCGCAACGCGATCGGATCGAGCTGATTCGATCGATAAGGATTTAGACTGCTAAGTTGAGGGGCGATCCACCAAGTTTGACCGGGAGTATAATACACCGTTCTCGCGCCTACTGGGTCGCGAACGATCGAGATTTGCTCGGACGCGATATCGCAGACAACAAACCCAAACATCCCCTGAAGCTGTGTGAGGGTAACGAGTTGCCACTTTTCCCACAGTTGTGCGAGGAGTTCGATATCGGACAGATTTGGTGCGATTTGCAATGCTGCTAGCAATTCTTGACGGTTGCTCAACCACACATCGCCCACGAGTAGATATTTCCGGCTGGGACTCATCGCCCAGCAACCAGCATCAACGCAATGAATCCCAAAGTTTTCTCGACACCAGGTAGATTGGATGTCGAGTTGTTCGATCCAGGTTGGCGGTTTGGAGTATTGGATCGAGGGTGGGAAAGGATATGGATGCCAGCTCCCGCTCTCGCCTGCGCCAACAGAAATTAACCAGCGAGGGGAAGGCACGAGTGTTGTTTGCTGGTGATTGCGTCCGAAGATCGCCATAGACGAGCCTGTGAATTTTACCTGTGGCGAGCGTAGTCCCGTGTTACCCCCCCAACCCCCCCTTATAAAGGGGGGGACAATTCCTGGCTCCCTCCCCTTTATAAGGGGAGGGTTGGGGTGGGGTAAAGGACTACGCTCGTGTTAAGAGTGTTGGCAATGCCCCTAAAACCTAAAGCCCCAACTCGCGATATCTAGCTTGTAAATCTTTGATGGTGAATATTGTCTCAAAGTGCAGCCCCTGAGCGGCGTAGAACTCCGCACCACCCTGTTCGCGATCGACCAAAGTCAGTACTCGATCGACAGTATAACCCGCAGCTCTGAGTCTTTCTACCGCCTTCATTGCCGATTGTCCGGTAGTTACTACATCTTCGAGGACGACTACTTTGGCACCGGGTTTGAGGGTTGCGCCTTCGATATAGGCTTGGGTACCGTGTCCTTTGGCTTCTTTGCGGATAATGAGGGCGGGAATAGATTTGCCTTCATAGACGGATACTACACTGACAGAAGAGACGATCGGATCGGCTCCCAGCGTCAAACCTGCGACGGCATCAGTGTCATCTGGGAGCATCGAGAGTAAAATTCGGGCGGTGCCGACAGCTCCTTCGGGGTGGAGCGTGACTTGTTTGCCATTGATATAGTAAGTGCTTTTTTGACCGGAGGAGAGGGTGAAGTCACCTTCTTTATAAGCCAACTGACAAAGCAAATCTAGCAGATGTTGGCGCAAAATAGTTAGATCGATCGTCGGATAGGGAATATTGCCAACAGGTGAGTGCATAATTTGGATGTTTGAGAGATGTCGATCGCGGGATACTAAATTTTATCCCAGTCTCGATCGTATATCGCGATTTTGCCCGGTGGCGGCTAACTGCTGCTGGGCAAAATCTAAAATCTTCCCGATTTACTCATCGTTCGGTTGAATAGAGTAAATACTTGATATCTTGATATAGAGGCTAACCCATGATGAAATTAAAAACGATTTGTTTTGCCGCACTAGCTGTAGCTGCGGCTGGCTGTTACGCACCCCAAGCCCACGCAGAACCGATTACCGATGCGATTACTAATGCGATGTTCCGTCAGTCCGGCGATACCTATCGTAATACCGGGATCGATCGTCAAGCGACGCTATTATTTGGTTTGAGCTATCCCGATCTCGAAGCTGTCAGCGATGCACGCTCTGTTAATAATATCTATAAAGATCTAATTCGCCAGCGCGGTGGTACACCAGTGCGTACTGCTGATTTACCCAATCCCTTTACTAGCTCCCTGTTGACTAATCCCCCACAGATTGGCAACTAACTCAAATCGAGTTGAGACTAGATTTATATTTGGACTCAGCGCGCTCATTTCCAAGCTAAGCTACCACAACCGAGGGTTGCGATCGAGTATCGCCTCTCGGTTTTGTCATGGGAAATATTCTAAACTCGATCGATCGTTCACTAGTACAAATCTCTAAGTGAAGAACGATACCTATTACCTCTTACCTTTTACCTTTTACCTTTTACCCCTTACCTCTCTCCGAGCCAGTATTCGGAAGAAAGTAGCAGAAAATACCGACCCAAGCAGCCCGAATGTACCCAAGTTATCAGATGATAGAGGGTATCGAGACGCGATCCGATCGGGGCGGTGATGGTGGAGATACCAGTCAAACCCCTGGCGATCGAGATCGGCTCTTGCGGGATCTTATTTTAAGAGGTTATTGTGAAAAAAGTTTTAGCGATCGTTTTAGGTGGTGGTGCGGGCACCCGGTTATATCCCCTGACTAAGCTGCGGGCAAAACCTGCCGTTCCCCTCGCAGGTAAGTATCGATTGATCGATATTCCCGTGAGTAACTGTATCAATTCCGAGATTTTCAAAATCTACGTCCTCACGCAGTTTAACTCCGCTTCCCTCAATCGGCACCTAACGCGGGCGTACAATTTTTCCGGCTTTAGCGATGGTTTTGTCGAAGTCCTCGCCGCGCAACAAACTAAGGACAATCCTGACTGGTTCCAAGGTACCGCCGATGCGGTGCGTCAGTATTTATCAATTATCGAAGATTGGGATGTCGATGAAGTGGTGATCCTCTCTGGCGATCATCTGTATCGGATGGATTATCGGTTATTTGTCGAACGTCACCGCGATACCAATGCCGATATCACGCTGTCTGTGGTACCCATTAGTGAGAAAAATGCTTCTGAATTTGGCTTGATGAAAGTCGATGCCGCCGGACGAGTCGTAGAATTTAGCGAGAAGCCCAAAGGTGACGAACTCAGAAGTATGCGAGTAGACACCACCAAATTGGGGCTGAATGCCGAGCAAGCTGCCGAGAAACCCTATATTGCCTCAATGGGGATTTATGTCTTCAAGAAGCAAGTACTGGTAGACTTACTCAAAAAATCCCTCGAACAAACCGATTTCGGGAAAGAAATCATTCCTAGTGCCTCAGCTACCCACAATATTCAAGCTTACCTGTTTGATGGCTACTGGGAAGATATTGGGACGATCGAGTCTTTCTATGATGCCAACCTCGCTCTCACCGAGCAACCCACGCCACCATTTAGCTTTTATGACGAAAAAGCACCGATTTATACCCGCTCTCGTTACCTCCCACCGACAAAACTCTTAGATGCCCACATTACCCAATCGATGATCGGCGAAGGTTGTATCATCAAAAAATGCCGCATTCATCACTCGGTTTTAGGTGTCCGCGCGCGGGTGATGGACGGTTGTACGATCGAAGATACCCTGATTATGGGTGCTGACTTTTACGAACCCGCACCAGAGCGTAAAAATCAAACCGAAACTGGCGGTATTCCGATCGGGATTGGGTTCAATACGACAATTCGACGGGCGATTATCGATAAAAATGCCCGCATCGGTTCGGATGTGATGATTATCAATAAAGAAGGCGTCGAAGAAGCCCAGCGCGAGGAGTTAGGCTTCTACATTCGCAGCGGGATTGTCGTCGTGCTGAAGAATGCGACGATTCCGAGTGGAATGACAATTTAGGATAGTGGATAGTGAATAGTGGTTAGAACTGAAGATTATTGAAGCTTTAGCTTCAATAATCTTCAGGAGCGATCTCATTATAGTTTCGATCCACGATCCACGAGCCACGATCCACTAGCTCAACATTTTCACCAACGGCTGCGTCAACCAATTCAAACCCACCTTAAGCTGATGTTCGAGGGTGGGGAGACGATAGAGGTAGACGAGGCGACGGGTGAGGTAGGCGAGGGGGCCGTCTAATTTGATGCCCATGCCAGATAGGACGGCGTTATCGTCGCCGAGTACCATCATTTCGCCGAGATTAGTATACTTGAATGGCAGTAGAGGTCGATCGGTCAGGGATGACCAAATATTCCAGGCGACAAAATCAGACTGCTGGAAGGCGACTTGAGCGGTGGTGGGAATAAATTGACCGTCAGCGTCGCTAATTGCCGCCGCATCGCCCAAAGCATAAATATCGGAATTTTCGGTGACTTGAAGTGTCTGGGTAACGGTAATTTTTCCTTGGGGATTCAGTGGTAGCTCGAAATGTGTAATCGCGGGACTGACTTGATTGCCGACCGTCCACATGATGATTTCGGCAGGGATGATGTCGGTCTGACCCTTGTAAATTAGCCCGATCGAGTCCGCTGTAATCTCCGAAACGTTAGTTTCTAAGTCCACCCAAACGCCGCGCTGTTCTAGCGCCTTGAGGGCAGCATTCCGATTGAATTCTAGGGCATTGGGCAAGATCTTATTTCCCGATTGAATCAGGCGAATGCGACCGCGTTCTTTGAGCCTGTCGGCTAGTTTGCAGGCGACTTCGACGCCCGTATAACCAGCACCGACGATCGCGATCCGGATTTTCTCGGTAGTGGCGGTTTCTAAGATCCGGAGTTTGGCATCGAGTTTGTAGGCGTCTTCGAGCGATCGGAAGGCGATCGCGTTTTCCATGACGCCAGGTACGGTGTCAACGGGGGTTTCACAGCCGAGTGATAGGACTAGCCGATCGTAATCGATCTCGGTGCCACCTTCTAATGTGACGGTTTTTTGGTTTTTGTCGATCCAATCGACAGAGCCTTGGATGAACCGAATGTCTGTCCCTTTAAGCAGTTCGGCAAATGGTGGCGCGATTTCCCAGCCTTGCATTTCCCCGGTGATGAGTTCGTAGAGTAGGGGTGTAAATACAAAGTTGAGGTGACGATCGATTAGGGTGATTTCGGGCTTTTGTCCGGGTGCCCACGCGAGTTGATGCAGGCGCAAGGCGGTATACAAACCACCAAATCCCCCACCGAGGATACAGATACGCGGTACTGAAGTCATAAGTTAAGGGTTATTGGCGATCGAGATGAGGCTTGTTCATTAACTGTAACAATTTTGCGCTCGATCGCGTAGCGTTGCGAAGGGTTCGGTTAACTGGAAAGGAGTCAAAACGATCCTTTATAGATCTGTAGGTTGGGTTGCGGATGCGCGATACGGAGGGTTCCCCGAGGGTTTAGCGACCCAAATCACGCGGAGGTTCCCTCCGCATGTGTTTGGGTCAAGACAGCGGCTCGCAGCCGGGAGGTTCCCTCCCGGATTATGCGAGACAAGACAGCGCACCAAGCACAAGAATGAAACCCAACACTCCTAAACGAAGGAGCCAAATGTACAAAGCGAAGCGGCAAATGTTAGATGTTAGTAGGTTTCGTTTTTCCTAGCGGAGGCAGAACCCGGATCTGGGGGTACCGACCCCCAGCCCCCCCGTTGAGAGGGGGGACGCCCCCCCTCTCAAACTCTCCTGCGTATGTTCGACTTGTGTGCTAGCGTGGTGCGGCATTCACTCCACGTTAGATTTTAGTTGGGAATTAAGTTTTTTTGAACTAATCAGCTCCACCCGCTACCCTCTACCCTCTACCCTCTCTATTACGACAACAATCTCAACAGCGCCATGACATCTTGATAGTTTTGTCTATTGCCGCGTTTTTGGTAGAGTCTTGCTGCTGTTTGGAGTGCGGCTTTGGATTGGGTGCGATTGCCTAAGCCGAAGTAGGATACGCCTTGGAGGGTGTAGGAGTCGGGGGAGACGCTATTGATGGCAATCGCGCGATTGGCGTCGGCTAGAGAACGGCGGAAATCTTTTTGATTGATGTAGTAGACTGCTCTGCCTTGATAACCAGCTTCGCTATTGGGATTGATTTGGAGTGCTTTTTCGACATCGGCTAAACCTTGAGAAAATTGCTGTTGCTGCATCCGGACGATGCCGCGATAGGCATAGACTGAATCATAGTTGGGCTTGAGTTTGAGGGCGATGTCAAATTGGGCGATCGCGCGGTTGTAGTCTTTGATGCTGCTATAGGCTTGTCCGCGCAGACTGTAACCGAGGGGATTGTTGGGACTAATGGCGATACCCGTGGCTAGATCGTTAAATCCAGCTTTGTTACCCGCATTAACTTGGATAAACCCGCGATAGACATAAGTCAGAAAACTCTTGTGATTGATTTGCAGGGCGCGCTGGAAGTCTGACTCAGCACCTTGAGGGTCGCCAAGTAAATATTTAGCGACGGCTCGCACGCTGTAAGCGTCACCGAGATTGGGATCGATCGCGATCGCCTGGTTTATGGATCGCAATGCTTGAGTGGGGTCGGCATACTGCATCTGAGCATAACCGCGATATAGATAGCTGCGGGAATTGCGCGGATTGAGGGAGATCGCCCGATCTAGGTCGGCAAAGGCTCCTTCGGAGTCGCCACTGCCAATTTTACCAGCGCCGCGCAGGGCATAAGCATCGGCGGATTTGGGATCGCTCCTCAGAGCCAGATTGGCGTCGCGGATGACTTCTGCGCCATTTTCTAGGTACAAGTTTGCTTCGGCTCTGGCGATGTATGCCGCCGTGTAGTTCGGTTTGGTGGCGATCGCCCGATCGAATCCGGCAATCGCGCCGGGATAGTCGCCTTGGCGAAATTTGGTGGCGGCGGTGACAAAGGAATCATCGGCGGCGGTATTGCGTGGCTGGGTGGCGATTACTGGTGCAGTTTGTCCCAGTGTTACTCCCATTTGGCTGGCGAGTTTGAGGAAGGAATTAGCGGGGATGCCTAGATTGAAGCCAGTCTTTACAAAGACATTGGCATTGATATCGGACTGTTTATTTTCTTGAATGTCGCCGCGCCCATGTACGGCAATTAGTTCGCCGCTATCGTTCAATACCGGGCCACCACTCATCCCTGGTAAGGTATTGCAGCTATAGACGATCGAGTAACCATTCGAGAATGGTTGGGAACTATTGGCGGTAATTTTGCCATCGCTGAAGGTATACACTGACTTGCTAATGGCGGCTGTCGCCAGTGGGAATCCAGCGACGTAGGCAAGACTGCCTTCGACGGCATTATTAGAGTCGCCAATTTTGACTACCGGATAATTACGATCGCTCTGAAATTTGACGATGGCGAGATCGAGATTGCCAGTTGGCGCTAACTGTCTGCCGCTAACGGGATACTTTTGACCGTCGCTCAACTCGATCGTATACCGACCATTGTTTTTTTTGACGACATGGGCGGCAGTCAGGACTGTATAAGTATTCCCCGCGCGGGCGATAATTGCGCCAGATCCGCGCTCGTTGGGCATTGTAATGGCAACAGTCACACTTTTGGCAATTTTTGCTACTGCTGTGGGCGACATGGCAGTAGTAGCAGGCAAAACGATAACTAACGGTGCGATGATGCCACAGGTAGCCAGCCAAGTTTTCATAATAACGAACGAATACTACTCGATCGGATGATAATTTGTTTTGCCTGTAAATCGATCGCTACTGCACTCCTAAGTACTAAAACTGTCTTGAAAAGGTGCTCTACTGTGGCAATTCAGCGAGAGCTTCTTAGGGGGGAAGCTTCCCCCAC
>NZ_JANMZA010000535.1:0-7678 GCF_031382685.1 Chamaesiphon sp. OTE_8_metabat_110
TGCGGTCATGAACCTTGGAAACAAGCCAATTCACCCCTATCGCCGCCCTTGGTGGATCACAAAGCGGCTTTTAAGGCGGCGCGTGCGAACTGGGCAAGTCGCGAGTCACTTTTAAGACCACCACGTCAATCGAGGCAAGACTGAAATAATGAATCCAAAGAAGGACTCCGATCCGTCAGATCTGCCCCGGCGGGGGCGACCGCGAGTTGACCAAGCGGGTCAGGCTGAACAACGCATTCTGGATGCTGCTACGGCAACTTTTTTAGCACAAGGCTTTGGTCGTACAACCCTCGACCAAATTGCTGAAGTTGCGCGTGTAAGCAAGACTACGCTCTACAGTCGTTTCCCCACCAAGGAAGTGTTGTTCGCAGCGGTGGTCAGTGCTTCTGTACAAACGCTTCAGGTGCAAATGAATCTCACGCCAACGGGTGGCACGCTCAAGGAACGCCTGATTCAGGCGGGAATCGGACTTGCCGCAGCGACACTCACACCAGAGAGCATCGCCTTGATGCGCGTCACTTCTGCCGAGACGGAGGCCTTTCCTGAAGTCGCCCGCGAAGGCTTTCGGATTGGATTTGATGCTTGTGTCCATTGCATCGCTGAGTGCTTGGCTCCCACTGCCTCAGCGGAGGCGATCGCCGCCGTGACTCCGATCGCCGAGCGATTTGTTGAGATGGCATTGCACCCGTTGTATATGCACGCTTTTTTTGGCGCAGATCTTGGGTATTTGCGAGATCGAGCGGTGCGTGACGTTGCGGAGGTTGCCGAAATTTTGCTTACAACTGGGCACTGAAAGTCCAGGATTACAGAACGTCTGCACAGACCACAGCTTTTGCTAACGAGAACACGATCGTGATGAACCAGAACAAAATCTCCAAGATCTACGAAATACTCAGCACAACCTATCAAACCTTCGACCAAACCGATGATGAATGGATGACCAACGGTCTATCGAGTACTCCCTTCAAGAGCTTGGTGTCCGTGGCACTTTCGACGATGACTACAAGCAAACGGACAATCAATGCTTGCAAAGCACTTTACCCGAAGGTTGCATCGTTTGAAGAGTTAATGAACATTGATGAAGCAGAGCTTGTTCAACTGATTAAACCAGTTGCCCATTACAACCGAAAAGCCAAGAATTTGAAAAAAATGAGTCGGCAGATTATCGAAGATCGCAACGGAGAAATCCCACGCACAGCAGAGGAACTGATGTCACTAGCGGGTATTGGGCGTAAATGTACCGATATCATGCTCAACTTTGTGTTTGATGAGCCAACGATCGCAGTAGATACTCATGTTCACAGGCTCGTCAATCGCCTAGGAATGGTAAATGCAACGTCAGCCGAAGAAACTGCTAATGTCCTCAGCAAAATAACTCCCAAAGAATACAAAAAACACGCACATGAGTGGCTAATCCAACATGGTATGAACATCTGCAAAGCGAGAGTGCCAAAGTGTCAAGAATGTACTCTAGTCGATCTGTGTGGCTACGACCGAAAGAAACTGTGAACACGGGCTACTACATGGAGGAACTAACTTAATCACACTTCTTTTCACAGACCATTTCGGTCAACAACTGCTGCATTAGACACTTCTAAACAACTTAACATTGAATCTCCACAGATACCTTTCAAATGGTCGCTACCATCCGTAAACGAAGCAGGCTAACTATTTATTAGACTGAATCTGTCAGTCTAATACTCCCATTTGGGGTAGTTAGATGGACATTTGTCTACCTAATACCGGAAAAATGGGGTATCATACGGACATTCGTCTTGTCTCAAACGCACGCTGAGGGAGCCTCAGCGCGATTTGAGCCGCTTTCTACCTAACACCCCCAGGATATTTAGGCTGAATTAATTCAGTCTAATTCCCCCTGAGAATAATTTTTGGAGTTCGGTATTCTTTGTAATAATCTTTGATGAAACTAACGATTAAGAGAGTTCATCAACGCTTCAGGATAACGAGTACCCGCAGCAGCACCGATCGGCATAACTGCTTCAATCTGTTGCAGTTCGGCAGCAGTTAACACAATTTCTAAGGCTCCCACATTTTCATGCAGTCGTACTTGGCGTTTCATCCCAGGAATGGGGATGATATCCTCACCTTTTGCCAATAGCCAAGCGAGGGCGAGTTGGGCAGGCGGACACTGCTTTTGGGTTGCAATTTCCTTAATCTTTTCGACCAATTTTAAGTTGCGATAAAAATTCTCGCCTTGGAAACGGGGACTGTGCCGCCGCCAATCATTTGATGGGAAGTTATCGGGAGATTGAAAGGCTCCGGTTAAAAATCCGCGCCCCAGTGGTGAGTAAGCAACTAAACTCGTGCCCAATTCTCGGCAAACGGGTAACAGATCTGTTTCCGGCTCTCGCGTCCAGAGACTATATTCTGTTTGCAGCATGGCGATCGGATGCACCTGAGCCGCACGTCGCAGGGTGTCAGCACCCGCTTCTGAAAGTCCGGCATAGCGCACTTTGCCGTCTTGAATTAGGTCAGCGATCGCACCAACCGTATCCTCGATCGGGACATGCGAATCGACTCGTGCGGGATAGTACAGATCGATGTAGTCCACCCCCAACCGCTGCAAGCTGTAAGCTAAAAAGTTCTGCACGGCAACCGGACGGCTATCTTCACCGTTAAAGCCACCTTTATGGTCGCGCAGTGCCCCGAGCTTCACGGCAATAAATACTTTGTCACGAGGAATCCCTTTAATTGCTTCGCGAATCAGCAATTCATTGTGACCCATGCCATAAAAGTCGGCTGTGTCTAGAAAATTAATCCCCAGATCGTTGGCGTAGCCTACCGGAGGTAATCGCGGCTCGAATCGTGGCGATACTTTCAGCATCATCATTTTGGCGATCGCCATAGAAGTCGGACATGCCCATACAGCCCAATCCTACTGACGATACTTGCGCGTCTGTCTTTCCCAGTTGGCGATATTTTATCATCTTGCTCCCGATAATTAACGATTTCTTTTCTACCTTCTGTTTATTAATCGCGATCTGAAAATGCCGCGATCTCAGGTCGCTACACTACGAATTACGAGTCTGAAACAGCATGTCAGCATTCCCATGTTCGACAGCGTAGCGGAGGGGTTTGCATCGCTCTACCACGACCTCTTCGACCGTTGGCTGGTTGGCGAGGATGTCCATCACTTCGGTAATGAATTCATTGAGTGGCATGGCGCGAGGATCGGTCAGTTGCCGTGCGCCGCTGAGTGGGGTCTGCACATAAGGCGGAATAATCTCGATCGCCTCGGTGGTGGTGCCTTTGAGCTGGTGGCGTAGCGATACCGAGTAGGAATGGATCGCCGCCTTAGTCGCGCTGTAGGTGGGGGTCGCTGCGTTCGGGACAAAACCCAGCCCCGACGAAACCGTGAGAATGGTAGAGCGCGGCTGAGTTTGCAGCAGTGGCAGGAGTGCCGCTGTCAGGCGAATGGGGCCAAGGAGGTTGGTGGTGACGATCGCCTCGGCATCCGCTAGATAATCTGGCGGCGATTTGAGATCTTCTGCTTTCGAGATTCCAGCATTGTTAATCAAAACATTCAGCGCTGGGTAGTCTCGATCGATTTGCCGACCAAACGAACGGATGCTGTCTGGGTCATCGATATTCAGCAGCAGGGATTCGATCCCAGGATGAGCAGATGTCACCTCATCTAACGCTTGTTGTCGCCGACTGGCAATAATTACCCGATTGCCTAGTTTGTGAAAGGACTCAGCAAGTCCGCGACCGATTCCCGATCCGCCGCCCGTAATGAGAATTGTGTTTCCGGTAATTTGCATGGTAGTCTCCTAAATTTTTCCTGAACGAGGAAATCTATTGATATTCATTTTGTTCGGCATTCATTTCCCGATTCAGTCGTTGGAGTGCTGGCATAGCAATCAGCATCACCGCAACAGCTACCAGTACTTGAACCGTACCCGACCAATAGGGAGCCGATGGACTGACGGATTCGTATAGCCAACCCGCCCACAGCGGCCCGATGACTTGCGCTAGTGCCATCACCGCCGCAATACTACCCTGTACCCGCCCTTGTCCCAAGCTATAGATAGGGAAATTAACAACCGAATAGAGAGCAGAAATAATTGAGTGGTTTAAAATAAAGACTACTAGCATTTAGACGAATCGATCAATCATATAGAAGACAAATATGAGGCTGTCTACAAATCAAAGCAGAGTTATTACGACCTATTTGAGCAAGCGAAAATTAGCTGGAAAAGAACTCAAAAAGTCAATCCTAAATTTGATGAGGATCTCGTAAAAAAGCGGAGTCGTGCCGTCTGGGTTCCCCAGACATGGCAAAGACCCAAGCAAAAGAGAATAGAGATTAATGAATTTTTAGCTAAACACAAGACGGAGATTGAACTAGGAGAGATGGTAGCAGTCTTTATAGATGAGTGTCACTTGCTCGGTGGAGACGTTTGTGGATATGTATGGGGACAAACTAATAGCAGGATGGAAATTCTCATCAAGAGTGAAAAAGATCGGCAAACTTATTTTGGGGCACTGAACTATCAAAGCAAAGAGTTTACAATTGAGGCCTATCCAGCAAGAAACGGTGAATCGACAGTTAAATTTGTTAAGAATCTACAGCGTAAATATCAGCGCAAAAAAATCGTCTTAATTTGGGATGGAGCTAGTTACCATAAATTTGGTGAATTTCGAGAATATTTGGCTCAGGTGAATCAAGCAAGCTTGGCAGATAATCTAGAGATTACTTGTATTTTATTTGCTCCAAGCGCTCCCCAGCAAAATCCGGTCGAAGATATTTGGCTACAAGCGAAGAACTTCTTGAGGAAATACTGGTATTTGTGCAAGTCATTCTGGGCTGTCAAAAAGCTGTTTGAATTGTTTTATGACTCTTCAAAATTTGATTTTTCCAAGATCCATCAGGATCATTTTTCTCAGGAACTCAAATAGGATTGCTATAGTGAACCAAAAACTTGACACCTCCCTAGACTTGACCATTGATTTTCAGAAATGCAGCTTTCTGAGTCATCTTGGAGTGGCGTTTCTTGGCGGACTCAGCCATCATGTTCGATCGAAAGGCGGACAGTTACACTTCGACTGGAACACATTACAGCCTAAAGTTCACACTAATCTCGCTCAAAATGGATTTTTATTCGGTTTCGATCGAGGGATAGAGCCTTGGAGTGGCAATTCTATTCCTTATCGCCAAGATCTATACAGAACAAATATACTATAGTGGGATACCTGCTAAATAATTGGTTAGAAAAAAGCTGGGTCAATATTAGCTCTGGCTTACAGGGTGCGATTGCTGGCAGTGTTTGGGAAATCTACGCTAATGCCTTTGAACACAGTGACTCCTCACTTGGTGTGTTCAGTTGCGGGCAAAACTACCCCACAAAGAAAGAGCTACACCTAACCATTGTTGATTTTGGGCAGGGCATAGCCAATAACGTTCGATGCTCGATTTTCAGGGAACACTGATAAATATAGCCTTCAAATGCGATGAGTCATATTATTGCCTAGCATCAGAGGTTAATAGCGGGGTGAAGAAACGATTTTAGAAACAGAGGAGAAAAGCAATGCGTTACATCGTTCATGAAATTACGGGGCAATATGCAATTTCGTTTGACGACGGACAACAACTCTTCGATCTGATTCACCCCTACTCCAGAGTGGACAAACCGTAGAGCTGGACTTTGAAGGAGTCAAAGTTTTTGCGTCGGCATTTTTCAACGTCGCCATCGGACAGCTTTTGCAGGATATTCAGTCTGATACTCTCAACGAGAAACTGATAATTGAGAACCTATCCCCCCATGGTGAAACCGTTCTATCGCAGGTGATTGACAATGCCAAGCCTTACTATTCAGATCCCGCTCATCGTCAAGCTGTCGATAGCGTTATGGAGGAATACGCCGCCAGCTTCTAGATTATGACGATACAGTTCGATGTTCAAGCTGAGGTTGTTGACATTCTCTCAGATCGCCCACAGCAATCAGATATCTTTCTTGTTGATACGAACGTGTGGGTTTGGCAAACCTACCCTAATGCCATGGACTATGTGACTGTCCCAAATATTCAACTATTTACCAGTAATATTCAGGTGATTAAATTAGCAAAACTACAAGGTAAGTTATTACGCCGCTAAATACATCAAACCAGGTGAGCGGGAAAACAAATCACGAAAATATATCAAATGTCTACCCTTTCGGGTTTGATGTTTATTTGACAGGTAAGTCCCTAATCGGGGCTAAAATTCTGAAATCATTGCTACAACTGCTTTCCTTATTTGACTAGAAAGTCATCGCTGAGTTTTGAAGATTGCCAGCCTCGCTACTAGACTGGGTTCGATCGCGGCACCGTTATCATAAAGACGATCGAGCTACAATCTCATCAGATGCTGTTGAGACGACCGAGTCGCATTACAGAAAATTAATATCGATCGCGATTCCTAGCCACCACTGGGTAAATCTCGATATAATTCATAGCATCAGGATGAAAAACTTAGGGTAAAGAGGGTGACTGTCATGAATGTTTTTACTCAGCATACTTAAATATTTCCATTAGACAATAGTGTCAGCCCAAATTCATCCAAGTCCTTGTGTTCTATCCTTCACCCTTGAATTCACTAGCTAGGGGTACGTGGTTTAAACTCATCTGTGGTGCTAGCTTTGGACATTTGCCAGCCATCCGCAGTTTGGCGATCGCTTATACATTAGCTGGCGCTGATTGTATCGATGTTGCTGCGGATCTTGCAGTCATCACCGCAGCGAAAGATGGCATCAGTACTGCTCGAAAATTAGCGCAGACAAATGCTGATGCGGGAAATTCATGTTTAGATTTCCCGTGGTTGATGGTGAGTTTAAATGATGGTGCAGACCCGCATTTTCGCAAAGCAGCATTCGATCCATCACAATGTCCGGCTGATTGTCCGCGTCCGTGCGAACGGATTTGTCCGGCGGATGCCATTGACGATCGAGGAGTTGTCGAGAGTCGCTGCTATGGCTGCGGGAGATGTTTGCCAATCTGTCCGCTAGGGTTAATTGTGACTCACGATCGATCGGCAACACCCAACAGCATTCTCCCCTATCTCACAGCGGAGGATGGCATCGACGCGATCGAAATTCATACTCAGTCTGGACACTTGGACGAATTTAGGCAGCTATGGAGTATCCTCGCTCCAGTCGCACACCACCTCAAATTGCTGGCGATTAGTTGTCCCGATAGTGATGAATTAATCACATACCTGCGATCGATTCACGATACCATTGCCGCCACTTACCACCCGCGCCCCCTCCCATTTGCGCTGCTGTGGCAAACCGATGGTAGACCGATGAGTGGCGATATCGGCGCGGGAACGACTCATGCAGCCATCAAACTAGGTGAAAAAGTCTTAGCCGCTCACCTCCCAGGCTACGTGCAGCTAGCAGGCGGTACCAACCACTACACCGTCCCCAAATTACGGGAACGCCAACTTCTACCGCCCACTACCACCAAACACGTCCACGGTGTTGCTTACGGTAGCTACGCGCGCGTTTTATTGTCGCCACTGCTCGACAAATTAGACGCCCGCACCGAGCAGCCGGGAAAATTAGAAAGCCATTCAGACTTATTATCGGCGACGGTGGCGATCGCCGCCGAGCTAGTCGGGCAGTTAAAGGGTGACATCAATCCAACTCAAAAATCACAAAATCACAACCCGTAATGGACG
>NZ_JANMZA010000540.1:0-7691 GCF_031382685.1 Chamaesiphon sp. OTE_8_metabat_110
TTTTTGGACAGAATGGTAATACCGCGCTCGCGCTCGATGTCGTTGGAGTCCATTACACAAATCGGCACTTCCTCACCTTCGCGGAAAACACCAGATTGTTTCAAAAGGGCATCAACAAGGGTTGTTTTACCGTGGTCTACGTGCGCGATGATGGCTACGTTACGAATGGGAATGCTCATAAATTGGGGAGTTAGGACTCTAGTACGATCCGATCTAAGCGACAGAAATTTACTAATCTTTGTAAATATCTATGAATAATTGTACCCGATCGTGGGTACCGTTGCCGTTCGGGAATTGCGATCGGGCGAAGCCCACGCTTCGCGAACGAGATCCTCATGGGGGAAGAGGTAAGAGGTAAGGGGTAAAAGGTAAAAGGTAAGAGGTAAGAGGTAAAAGGTAAAAGGTAAAAGGTAAAAGGTAAAAGGTAAAAGGTAAGAGGTAAGAAGATTGGGATCGCATGAAAATCCCCTCCCAGGAGGGGTGCCCAGCGGGCGGGGTGGGTTAGGTCTATGCTACGCACCCAATATCTTCTGTCGATCGCCCAATACAGACCCTGTCTTCGCCATCTGCGTAAAACCAACTGCTATCTCGATCGGTTTGTAGCGGAGATCCGACCCACCCCGCCCTACGGGCACCCCTCCTGGGAGGGGATTTGCTGCGTAAATTTTGGTGATTTGGAAAGGATCGATCGAGTAAAGATGATAGATTAGAGTAAAGTGACACCAATCCTAACCGAAATGGCACCCCGATCGAGGACAGGAAAACTAATGCAAGGATTATTTGGGCGGTTTGGCAAGCAGAAACCAGCACAGCCCACGATCGATCTGGCTAGTATCCGACAGCAGCGGCAATCCCGATCGGAATTTCAAGATGCGATCGATTCTTCGCAGCAAGATTGGGGCAACGATCGTCTTGAAGAAAAGGACTTGCCGATCGCCAATAGATTCGATACTGATGATGAGGAAACCAATTGGGATGATGCCGAAACACTCGGTAATGACAATAATCCGCTCGTCCCGCTCAGCGCTCGCCAGCCGCTGTACGCTCAACCAGTCGCCCCCATAGTTGCACCGACGCTACCACCAACCTCCGATCTCGATGAGTGGGATGAAGCACTCCCCGCAGCGACAGTTCAAAGTAGTCATATTCAAGAAGCCCGCCGCAGCAAACAGCGCAAATTTCTATCGCCAAATGAAGATATTTGGGATGACGACATAACTGGGAGCCAAGAAAATATCGATTCGGTCTTCTCAGCTAGCGGTAATTTAAAACCCACCGCGTTTAGCACTGACGAGCCAACAAATCAGCCCCGCCGTAACTATGTTAGCGGCTTGTGGACTGGCACATTAGATCGATTTCGGCGGTTATTACCTGCGCCCCTCCGCCAGCTCTCTGAGGCGATTTTGATAGCGATCTTGGTCGCGATCGTGACTGTGGGGATCTGGTTTGTCGATGGCTTTTTTGTGCCGGGAATCGATCGATCTGTCACAGCGCCACCGCCCACACCGCTTGTCATCGCCCCCATTAATTCCGATCCCAAAATTAGTCCCGAACAGGCGTTTACCCAAGCAATTCAATCTCAACTGAGCGAGATTACCAGTCAGTATCCAGACAATATCATCGAGATGCTGAATATTGACATCGATCGCGATCGGCTGATCGTTCAACTAGATCCTAGCTGGTATACACTCGACGACGATCGCCAAAATACACTAACCGATCGGATGTGGCTCCAAGCCCAGTCCCATCATTTTACCAAACTAGAAATTCGCGACAGTCAAGGAGTCGCGATCGCGCGGAGTCCAGTAGTGGGTAAGCATCCGATTATTTTACAGCGGCGTAGCAGCTAAAAAGCAGTTATGGCAACCGCCAAGGCGGTTAGGACACAGCGATTGAAATCGCCGCTCGGAATGCAAAGTCCGCCTACGCGGACTAATTAACGTCAGTTTCTCCTAGCGGAGAGGCTACGCCAACGGGATAAGAGGAGCCTAGAGACTGGAAGTTTCGGCACATGCAAGCAAAGTCCGCCGAATCTGTACTGAATATCTTAGTCCGCGAAGGCGGACTTTGTATCACTAGCACCGATTTCAATCGAGTGCGGTGCAAGAGCGGAGCTAATATGCTTAACCCGAACTGACGTTAATTAAAAAACGTCCTAACGATCTTGGCTATTGCTATAAAACATCGAGATATAATATTCAAAACTGCCAGCTAATTATTACAACTGTTTGGAGGTTCTATGACAATCTCTCCGCTTCAGTCACAACCCCTCAATCTCAGCAGTCTTAGGCTTACTGACGAACAGTTTTATCAACTCTGTATTACCAACCCAGAACATCCGCTCGAACTAACTAGTGAAGGAGTACTTATCGTCATGCCTCCAGTTGGCGGTGACAGTGGCAATCGCGAAGCAGATTTATTAATCGATCTAGGAATTTGGAATCGACAAACACAATTAGGGAAAGTATTTAGCTCCTCTACCATTTTCAAACTTCCGCTGGGAAGTCAGAGATCGCCTGATGCAGCTTGGGTTGAACTGTCTCGTTGGAATGCGCTATCTGCTGACGATCGATCGAAGTTCCCCCCGCTTGCTCCAGACTTTGTCATCGAGCTACGTTCTCGCACCGATAAACTCTCAGATCTCCAAGAGAAGATGCTGGAGTATCGGGAAAATGGTGTCCGACTGGGGTTGTTAATTAATCCTCAAGATCGGATTGTGGAAATCTATCGGCTCGATCGAGCTGTCGAAGTCATCGCATCGGGAAGTTCGATCGATTGTGATGACGTGCTACCTGGATTTAGCTTAGATTTGACGAAAATTTGGTGAAAGCGTTTGGCGCATCGAATAACAACACATACAAAGAGATCGCTTAGTCGGACTGAAAAATCACCTCGGTATCGCGGGCACCATGCAACACCCTGATAACATCAATACCATCTTCAAGCGGAAAATAAAAAATTAGATAATTGCTCACTGAAAAACTCCGCAATTTGGGTATCAGCTCGTCTCGACTCGCGCCCATTTGCGGAAATTGAGACAGGGACACCAATTTTTCTTGAATTCGATCTAAAAGTCTATCCGCAGCTTCGGGGCTGTCTTGCGCGATGTACCACCAAATATCCTCAAGATCGGTTGCGGCTTCTGGACGCTTTAATAACTGCACCATCTAAATTTGCGCGTCCTGTTGTCGAGCTGTCAGCCGCTGACGACCATTTGCTTTAATTTCTTCGATATCTAGTGATGTTGCCTCACCGCTATCTATCCCTTTTTGAATTTCGCGTCTGAGTTCCTCAACGCGGATTTGACGCAAACTGTCGCGCTCTTCAAGGAGACGCAGCGCATCCCGCATGACTTCACTCGCCGAGTTGTAAAGACCGCTCTCAACTTTGCTTTTGACAAGATTTTCAAAATGAGGTGTCAGCGAAATGTTCATAATGCTTGCTACTCAGGATTAAGCCAATAATAACAGAAAATAGCAATGATTGTTATTTACGGTCAGGAAGTCGCATCGCGCGGAGTCCATTAGTGGGTAAGCATCCGATTATCTTCCAACGACGACAGAATTAGTCATCTTTGAATTTCTGGTTTGAGAGTAACTAAAATAAAACATCAGCCAAGTTTACTGGGGTCATTTCTCAAACCCGTAAATTTGGCTGGTGCTTTAAGTAGTCTGAGATTTACAGTTTGTTAGTTGCTTTCAATCTTTTTCTGGTGCGATATGCTGCGGTAGCTCCGATCAGAGTACCCACGATCGTGAAAGGTTCGGGAACGGCAGTAGTAGGAGCGCCAGGAGTAACACTTCCAAAAGTCACGTCATCAAGCACAATTTGGTTTGCAACACCCGCAAAGCCGATAGACCGGGCTGTACCTGCAAAGCTTACGCCAACAGGAGCAAATGGACAAAATCCAGCATTATAACCAGGGCAACTGCCAGTAGTTATTGGCAAACCTAGAGTAGCAAGTAAACCACCTGTTCCGTTCAAGCCATCATAGACACTTATTGAACCTGGATTATTAATTGCCGCGTAAAAGAGCGAGAAACCAGTATCAAAACCATTGGCATAGTTGATGAATGTCTGTGTTCCACTGAGAAAGATTAATCCTCCATTTTGGGAGCTGGGATCTCCTAGCCCACCTCGTGATGTATTGGAAACGCCAGGATTTGACAATGTATTTAAACTAAGAGCTGACGCGTTTGGGGAAAACGTCACGCCATAGTCTACTCCAGAGGTACCACTACCGCTAGTGCCACCGTTATAAAAATTATTTATGCTAGTGTTATTACTACCCCCCGCAACATCTATACCTTCAAAATTTAATGAAATAGTTGCTGCTTGAGATTTTGGTACGGCAACTAAAGCAGTTGCTAATGCGACTGTAATACCTGCAAACTTGGTAAAACTGGATAAAGTAATCATGAATTGATTGAGGTAGTTAGGTGAGCGAATGATAGGACAATGTCATATTCAATAGATTTAGAAATTCAGACTATGTTCACTATGGAGGCATGAATCTTTTTCCGCACAGCTATATTTTCTAAAGCTGTACCCAAAATCTTACTAACATGAAATAAATTTACTTTGCGCGTAGTGTATGGCTAAATCTCTCAAGATACTACCAAGTTCGACTGAAGCCTGATTCAGTACAATGGCTTATTATTTAACCTCATTAAATGTCAATTAGTCTTGAATTCCACATCAGCTCATGGTTGTAAGTAACTTGGAATAAATAAAAGTTAAGTAAAATGGCTGATTTATTAAATCGATCCAGGCATCTCAGCAGACAACATTAATACTCAATTTGTAAAGTCGAACACATTTCAAAATACATACAAAAAAATGACAGATCTGAAGATAATTTACAAAATCTTCAGCTCTGCCGATTGTTTCGATCGAGACTAACTAATCAAAAAACCTACTTACATTTTGTTAGTATCTTTAATTTTCTTTCTCATGCGTAATGCTGCTGTACCACCAACGAGGGTACCCACGATCGTGAAAGGTTCGGGGACAGCGGTAGCACCAGGATCGGGAGTAATGCTGCCAAATGTGATGTCATCAAAGACAATCTGATCTGCTACGCCAGCAAAACCGATCGATCTAGCCGTCCCAGTGAAACCAACACCACTAGCTACAAATGGGCAAAATCCAGCATTATATCCAGCGCAGAGGCTGGTAGTTGTTGGTAAATTTAGACTAGCAAGCAGATTACCCGATCCATTAATGCCATCAAAGACACTGATACTTCCTGGATTATTGATTGCGGTGTACAGGAAGGAAAAGCCAGTATCAAAACCTGCACTATAGTTTAAAAATGTCTCTGCCCCATCGAGAAATACGAGTCCTCCTCTCTGGGAATTGGGGTTTCCTTGTCCACCGCGTGAGGTATTAGAACAACTTTCTGAGAGCGTATTTAAGCATAAAGCGAGGGCATTGTCTGAAAAGGTGACACCTAAATTAGTACCAGAAGTACCAACACTGCTATTGCCACCATTATAGAAGTCGTTGATATTAGCTGTTGGAGTCCCAGTCGGCAAGATATTTTCAAAGTCAATCACAGTAATCGTTGCAGCTTGAGATTTTGGTGCAGCAATTAAAGTTGTTGCGAGTACTGCCGAGATCCCGGCAAACTTAATAATGTTGGATAAAGTAATCATAAAGTCGATTTAGGTGGTGTGAGTGTCGATACCCCACAATCCTATCAACCACGATCGAGATCGAGTTCGGTACAATGGCTCGTTAGCAATCTGGATTAGGTAAACAAAAGGCTTAATTTGACGAGCTTTATGTCTACCTTTCCTAATTTTGCCAATATTTAAATCGGTAAGAAGTAGAAAGCCGCAGCTAAGATTAGATAAGTTGCTAGCAATAATACTCCTTCTAACCAATTCGATCGACCATCCAAACTAATCAAATTTGCGACAATTACGGCGACACCGACAGCGACAATTTCAAAGGGATTAAAATTGAGATCCATCGGTTGACCGATCGCGTATCCGACCAATACCAACATCGGAGCCATTAATAAGGCAACGAGTAGACTCGAACCCATCGCCACCGATACCGACAAATCCATATTGTTTTTGATCGCTACACCCACGGCTGTGACATATTCCGCTGCACCGCCGACTAAAGGTAATAAAATCACACCTGTAAATAACGGTGTTAATCCCAATCCTTTGGTTGCTGATTCGACTACGCCGACAAACATTTCTGATTCATATGCAACTGCCAAGGTAGAAACGACTAAAATACCCAACCATAAACGTAAATCTGGCTTGTGCCCGGTCGCTTCGACATCTAGCTCAACCAAACCAACATCATACAAATAGCTGTGCGTTTTGAGCGAAAATAGTAAGGTCATCACGTACACTGCAATTAAAATAACAGCAACGGCGATCGAGAGTTTTTCGACCGCAAAGGCATCAGATTTGCTAGCAGAATAAAACGCCATCGTGGGGAGTAAAATCGCAATTACTGCCAGAGTCATCGAAGAACCGCTGACTTGAGCCACAATCGGTTTAAATTCTTGTTCCTTGAATTTCAAGCCACCCAAAAACATCGACAATCCCATCGCCAATAGCAAGTTACTAATAATCGTCCCGGTGATACTGGCTTTGACGATATCGATCAAGCCCGCTTTGAGTGCGACTAGCCCGATAATCAACTCCGTAGCATTGCCAAATACGGCGTTTAGCAGCCCGCCTACGGCAGGGCCAGTGACGATGGCTACTTCCTCCGTCGCGGTACTCAACCAGATGGCTAGGGGCACGATCGCCAGCGCTGAGGTGATAAATACAGTCAAGTCCCCCCAGTGCAAATATTCCGCCGCAATAGAAATCGGTACAAAGACGAGCAACCCGAACGACAGAATTTTTTTGATAGACATAGGGGGCTTAGAGCTAGATGGCTAATAATGAACAGGTAGAGACTTAGACCGAGTACTATTCCAAATTTTATCGCTCGATCGAGCATCGCGATATGCTGGGGCAATACATTGAGTCGATCGATTGAGATCGAAGACTATGTATCAAACATCCGCATAATATGCCAAAATTTGTAACAGTATATTAATAATTCCCTAATATTAAAATTAAATTTATGAACGAGTCAGAACGAGACATTCCCGCCAGCCCACAGGAGTCCGCACCGACTACCGAGACCCAGCCCAAGGTCGTAGCTGGCACCACTGATGACGATCGATTTGAATGCCGCGCCTGTGGCTACACGTACAATCCCAATAAGGGCGACCCTACCCGAAAGATCATCGCGGGTACACCTTTTACCGTCCTACCGATCACCTGGAAATGTCCCACCTGTGGTGCCAAAAAGGCGGTATTTATGAATGTCGGGACGACTACCACTTACGGATTCAAAGAAAACCAGACCTACGGATTTGGGGTCAATGGGATGTCTCCCGGACAAAAAAGTATCCTGATCTACGGCGGACTGATGCTCGGCATCATTATTTTTATTAGTTTATATACATTGAACTAGGGATGAGGAGTAATGGGTAATGGGTAATGGGTAAGAGGTAAAAGGTAATGGGTAAGAGGTAAGAGGTAAGAGGTAATGGGTAATGGAAGTGTATCGTAATTTCGTATTCTCCCCAACTCCCCAACTCCCCATCTCCCCATCTCCCCAACTCCCCATCTCCCCAACTCCCCATCTCCCCATCTCCCCATCTCCCC
>NZ_JANMZA010000475.1:0-16897 GCF_031382685.1 Chamaesiphon sp. OTE_8_metabat_110
TCGAACCCTACATCTACAGTATTTCCAATATTTTATGTCTCTACAAAGCTTTGGTGTGATTGGTTTAGCTGTCATGGGTGAAAACATCGCCCTCAACGTCGAACGCAATGGCTTTCCGATCGCCGTTTACAATCGGACGAAAGCAAAGACCGATAACTTCATGGCAACCCGCGCCCAAGGGAAAAATGTCGTAGCTGCGTATTCGATTCCAGAATTTTGTGCCGCACTAGAAACACCGCGCAAAATTCTGATCATGGTGCAAGCGGGCAAGCCAGTCGATCTCGTCATCGAAGAACTCAAACCCTTTCTCTCTCCAGGTGATGTGATTATCGACGGTGGGAACTCCCTCTTCACAGATACCGATAGACGCACTGCCGAACTCGAAAACTCTGGATTCACCTTTATTGGCATGGGAGTCAGTGGTGGTGAAGAAGGTGCGCTCAATGGCCCCAGCATGATGCCAGGAGGCACTGAAACCGCTTACCGCAACCTCGAACCCATTCTCACCAAAATCGCCGCTCAGGTCGATGATGGGCCATGTGTAGCCTACATTGGTAAAGGTGGCGCAGGGCATTACGTCAAAATGGTGCATAACGGCATTGAGTATGGCGATATGCAGTTGATTGCCGAAGCTTATGACTTACTTAAAAATGTTGGTGGATTAGACCACAAACAGCTCCACGAAGTATTTACGGAATGGAATAAAACTGACGAACTCAATTCGTTCTTGATCGAAATTACCGCTGATATCTTTAAATATATCGACCCCGCAACAAATCAACCATTGGTCGAAATGATTCTTGATGCTGCCGGACAAAAAGGCACCGGACGCTGGACAGTCCAAAGTGCCCTAGAGTTGGGTGTCTCGATTCCGACGATTATTGCGGCTGTAAATGCGCGGATTATTTCTTCAATCAAAACCGAACGGGTAAGTGCGGCTGCCGTCCTCCCTGGGCCAGAAGGCAAGTTTACTGGCGATGTCCAAGTATTTGTCAACCAAGTGCGCGACGCGCTGTATTGCTCGAAGATCTGTTCCTATGCTCAAGGGATGGCATTGCTCAGTGCTGCTTCGACAGCGTATGGGTACGATCTCAATCTGAGCGAAACAGCCCGGATTTGGAAAGGCGGCTGTATTATTCGCGCCCGCTTCTTGAATAAAATCAAAGATGCTTTCAAAACCGATCCCAAATTAGCAAATCTGCTGCTAGCCCCAGAGTTTCGGCAGACTGTTCTCGATCGCCAGACTGCATGGCGCGAAGTTATCGCCCAAGCAGCTAAAATGGGTATTCCCGTGCCAGCGTTTAGCGCATCACTGGATTATTTTGATAGTTACCGTCGTGCTAGTCTGCCCCAAAACCTGACTCAAGCGCAACGCGACTACTTTGGTGCCCACACCTACAAACGGATCGATAAGCCCGACACAGAGTCTTTCCACACCGAATGGACTAAATAATCACTCCTGATGGGAGTAGGGAGGAGATGAGATCTTCAGTAGCACTCAACATCTCCCCACTCCCGATCGACAACTTTCTGCTATCTAGTTGACAAATCCAATTAGAACGCGCATAATAAGGACTGTTGAATAAATGGGACTGTAGCTCAGTTGGTTAGAGCGCGCGCCTGTCACGCGCGAGGTCGCGGGTTCGAGTCCCGTCAGTCCCGTAAATCTAGGTTCACTCGATCGAAGCTTCTCATCAGATGAGAAGCTTTTTGACTATCGAATCAAATTTGGGAACCGCAGACTTAATGCTCGATCGAGTCACTGCGGAAAATACTGATGCCATTTGTTAAGAATCTAGCTATAACTGCGATCGGTTATCTAGACTAAGCAACTGGCCTCTCATATGCTACACCTGCAATTCATTCACCTCCTGTATCTCATCTTATTACTAGCTCCCGGTATTATCTCCGGGACGATCGTTACTTGGAAAACTCGATCGATCTGGGCCTTATTTATTACCATCGGTTTTTCCTTCGTCGGCTCGATCGCGATCGCAATTAGTACGATTTTATGTGGTAAACTCGTCGCCCCGTGGCTAGTAAGTTGGCTCGGTAGCTGGACGCAACTCATCGACTTCAGCCAAGCACCAGTAAGATCTGACTATGGTTGGTTAGGATCGTTGCCATTTTATCTATTATCATCCTTGCGTTACTCGATCGTGGCTCCAATTGGCACCGTTGCAGGTGCGACTGTGGCGGGGATGCTCATGTTAGTTCGAGATAAATTAACCCGTCAGGGCGGTAAATTCGATCCGGCTTATGGGTGGATTGCGGGATTTGGTAGTGCGATCGTCGGTGGTATCCTCGGTGTATGTTCGATCTTGCTCTTGTCGTGGTTGGGATGGCAAGGATTAGTATTGGCACAAGATCTGTTGAGATCGCCAAATGGCTATTTTACGAATTTTGCTCAGATTGCCTGGGGCGTCTCGATTTTGGTAAATGGCTTGGTTTGTGGATTGATTAGTGCGATTTGCGGTATTAAGTTAGCGAAGCTGTTAATGTAAGGATTGGCGATCGATCGAACTAAATTCGTACCCATCGGCGCGGATGGAAATTTGACTCGATCGAAGCTCAACGCATCGAGACAGCGACTTTGGTATAATCTGAAGGGGTTGGCAAAACGGATAGTGATTAATGATGGACGATCGAAATAGCAATACAACTCCCGTGCGGCTGAGTAATCGCGAAATTGCGAGACGCGGACAGATGCTCTACACTCGATCGATCCGCACTCAGGTAGAAACGCGGGAGCAGCTTGGCAATATTATCGCGATCGATATTACTACTAGTAACTATGAAATTGATGATAACTTGCTAGAAGCTTGCGATCGACTCAAAAGTCAATTTCCCGATGCGATTATTTGGGCAGAACGGATTGGATTTAATGCTGTTTATGCAGTGGGTGGTAGTTTGACAAAGGCGGAATTATCGTGATAAATGGCATTGTCATCGGACGACAACCACAAGTAAAAGTGATCGTGCGGATCTCTGGCTATCCCGATCTCGAAATCGGCTGTGTCATCAATACTGGATTTGAAGGCGCTTTGAGTCTGCCAGTTGCGGCTGTTGCCAAGTTACAACTGCCTTATGTGGCGAGTATCAATACCAATCTGGCAAATGATGAGAATACAGTTACGCCAGTACATCGAGCTACAGTAGTCTGGGATGGTGTCGAGCTAGAAGTACCCGTCCTGGCGATGGGGCGGCGTCCGCAAGTCGGCACATTATTACTAAATAATTGCAATCTCAATATCGATTTTAGCGATGGTAGTATTTTGAGTATTGATGCTTCACTTTGAAGCTCGAAAACAGACCCCCGATATCTTTAAAACTGTAGGTTGGGATTATGGCTGTCACTAGAGCCGATAAAGTTATAACTGCCGAGGAATTACTGGAGCGCTATGCTGCTGGGGGGAGAGATTTTAGTGGAGTCGAAATTGAAGCTTCCGATGAGTTGGTTGGTGCCAATTTTGCTGGTATTAATTTGAGTAGATCTATCTTGGCTGAAATGATTTTGGATCGAGTCAATTTTAGTGATGCCAATTTGAGAGATACCAACTTTGGGCAAACTAGTTTGGATGGTGCTAATCTCCAAAGAGCCGACTTGAGTGGGGTTAATCTCGCTTTTGGAAGTTTTGATAATGCCGATTTGACTGATGCCCAACTTATCGAAGCCTATCTCGAAAGTACTGATATGTGGGGTGTTAACTTTACCAGAAGCAACTTGACTGAGGCTAAAATCGGCGATAGCCATAGTTTTTGCAATTGCATCTTCAGCGACACTATTATGCCCAATGGGGATATTGCTGTCGATGATAGTTTTGAAATCGGCGATAGCTCCTATTTTGTCGATTGCACCTTCAACAACACTTTTCTAACGGAGGCGGATATTGGTATCGATGATGTTTGAATTTTCATCTAACTCAGTTAGGACTGTAGGTTGGGTTTCATTCTTCAACCCAACCTACAGATTTTTGCACTGTTGTAGATCTTCAGCCCAATGCCAGACGTGTTAAGATTGTGTACCGCTGTGTACACAATTCTCGTCAGGTAGAATATGCTGCAAAAAATTGGGATAAGAGATTTTAGAGATAATTTAGCCAAATACCTCAGTTCTTCTGCTCCTGTGGCGATCCTGCGGCATGGGCAAACAGTAGGCTACTTTTTTCCGACCCAGCTACAGCCCACTGAGTCAGAACAGGAATCTCTCAAACGTGCCGCAGCAGCCCTGGATGCTCTTTTGCTAGAACATGGGATTGATGAAGACACTTTGCTAGCAGAGTTTCACCAACTGCGCTCGCAGCAACTTTAGAGTTCATCCATGTCTAATTCTAAAAAAATTGTGCTTGATGCCAATATTGTGGTGCGTGCTGTGCTGGGTAAGAAAGTCCGAGATCTGATTCAAGAGTTTTCACCCACCACACAGTTTTTCACCCCAGATCTTTGCCTTGATGATGCTGTCAAATATTTGCCGATCCTGTTCCAAAAGCGCAATCTGCCACCTGATGAGGCTTTAGCTGTGTTGGCGGGTCTAATTCATTTAATTGAGATTGTTGATGCTGCTGTCTATTCTGGGTACGAAGTTGAAGCGAAGCAACGGATTGCTGCCCGTGATGTCAATGATTGGCCGATTGTGGCTGCTGCTCTGCTGTTAGATTGTCCGATTTGGACGGAAGACAATGACTTTTTTGGTTGTGGTGTCGCGATCTGGACGATCGATCGTATTCGGTTATTTCTAGCTGCATAAATTCAGATCGATCGCAATTACACCATCACTACATCGATTTAATTCATAGGCTGCCAGTTGTAGGTAGTTAGGACTGTAGGTTGGGTTTCATTCTTCAACCCAACCTACAGATCCTTGCACTTAGCAATTGACATTGGTGGTGTTGGGTTTCTACTCGAAAATAAGCCCCCGATATCTAGAAACATCGGGGGTTTGTTGTCTGTTAACTTAACTTTCTTGCATCAGGATTGTGGCAGGTAAACGACTGAAGGCAAGATGGTCGTTTTGGACTTCGACAAAGATCGTATCGCCTTCTTTGAAATCACCGCGTAAGATTCCTTTGGCGATAATCGTTTCTAGCTCTTTTTGAATCGTCCGTTTGAGCGGTCGTGCCCCATATACGGGGTCATAACCGACATTCGCGATATAATCGAGCGCCGATTCGGCTAGTTTGAGCGATAATTTGCGCTCGGCTAACAGTTTTTCGAGGCGGGCGGCTTGGATTTTGACGATGCTCCGGAGTTGCGTTTTTTGGAGGGTGTGGAAGATGATCGTATCGTCGATGCGATTGAGAAATTCGGGACGGAAGTTGCGACTGAGGGCTTCTAGGACGCGAGATTTCATCTCATCGTAGTTGGAGTCATCGCCAGCGAGATCCAGAATATATTGAGAACCAATATTACTAGTCATGATAATCACGGTATTCTTGAAATCTACCGTCCGCCCTTGAGAATCTGTGACGCGTCCGTCGTCGAGGACTTGGAGTAGAACGTTAAACACGTCAGGGTGTGCTTTCTCGATTTCGTCGAACAGGATGACGGCGTAGGGACGACGGCGGATGCTTTCGGTGAGTTGTCCGCCTTCTTCATAGCCGACGTAGCCGGGAGGCGCACCAATCAAGCGCGAAACGGCGTGTTTTTCCATATACTCGGACATATCGATGCGGATCAGCGCATCTTCGGCGTCGAAGAGGTAATTGGCGAGGGTTTTAGCCAATTCTGTTTTACCGACGCCTGTAGGGCCGAGGAAGATGAAGCTGGCAATCGGTCGATTGGGGTCGGAGAGTCCGGCGCGGGAACGCTGAATCGCTTCGGCGACGGCGGTGACGGCTTCTTCTTGCCCGATGACGCGACGATGGAGTTCGTCTTCGAGGTGAAGCAGTTTGTCCCGTTCGGTTTCGACTAATTTAGTTAGGGGAATGCCCGTCCATTTGGAGATAATTTCGGCGATGTCGGCTTCGGTGACTTCTTCGCGGAGGAGGGATTTGCCAGTGGTTTGGGATTGGGCGAGTTTGACTTCGGCGGTTTCGAGTTTCCGCTGGAGTTCGATAAGTTTGCTATATTTGAGTTCGGCGGCGAGATTGAGGTCGTAATTGCGTTCGGCTTGTTGGATCTCGATATTAACTTTGTCGATCTCTTCTTTGATGGTTTGGATATTGGTAATAATATCTTTTTCCGATTGCCATTGTCCGGTGAGGGCGTGTTGTTCTTCTTTGAGGTCTGCTAGTTCTTTTTCGATCTTTTGCAAGCGTTCGCGGGCAGAACTGGAGGTATCTTTATTAACAGATAGCCGTTCCATTTCGAGCTGGAGAACTTTACGATCGATCTCGTCGAGTTCTTCGGGTTTGGAAGTGATTTCCATCTTCAGACGAGCGGCAGCTTCATCCATCAGATCGATCGCTTTATCTGGCAAGAATCGATCGCTAATATAGCGAGTCGATAAGGTAGCGGCAGCAACTAAAGCGTTGTCCGAGATTTTCACCCCATGATGGACTTCATAACGTTCCTTGAGACCGCGTAAAATCGAGATCGTATCTTCAACGCTGGGCTGATCGACATATACTTGTTGAAAGCGGCGCTCTAAGGCGGCATCTTTCTCGATGTATTTGCGATATTCGTCCAAGGTTGTCGCGCCGATGCAGCGCAGCTCGCCCCGCGCCATCATTGGCTTGAGCAGGTTGCCAGCATCCATTGCGCCTTGACTGGCACCCGCACCGACGACGGTATGAATCTCATCGATAAATAAGATAATTTGGCCTTGAGATTCGGTGACTTCTTTGAGTACGGCTTTAAGTCTTTCTTCAAATTCGCCACGGTATTTAGCTCCCGCAATTAGGGCACCCATGTCGAGTGAAATGAGGGTGCGATCTTTGAGTGATTGGGGCACATCACCACTGATAATGCGTTGGGCTAAACCTTCCGCGATCGCGGTTTTACCGACGCCCGGTTCGCCAATTAGGACAGGATTATTTTTGGTTCGCCGCGATAAGATCTGGATCGTCCGCCGAATTTCATCGTCGCGACCGATGACCGGATCGAGTTTGCCGCGACGGGCAAAATCAGTCAGATCGCGTCCGTATTTAGAGAGTGATTCATACTTACCCTCGGGATTTTGATCGTTGACTTTTTGGGAGCCGCGAATTTGGGAAACGATCGCTTTGAGTTTAGTTTCATCTAACTTAAATTCAGCAAAAAGTTGTTTGCCAAAGCGATCGTCTTGGAGATATCCTAGTAATAGGTGTTCGATCGAGATATAGTCATCGCCATAATCTTTGCGATACCGATCGGCCCTGTCGAGTAATGTATCGATACTGCGCCCTAAATATACAGAACTAATCGTCCCAGAGATTTTGGGCTGCTTTTGAAGATAGTTTTCCAGTTCTTGACGAAATTGGCTGAGATTGACTCCCGCCTTGGCAAGAATACTTGTGGCTAAGCCATCTTGTTCGAGTAGAGCCTTGAGAAGATGCTCTGACTCCATCTGTTGCTGTTGGCAAGCTTTGGCAATATCCAGCGTATTGGTGACAGCCTGCCAAGCTTTTTCGGTAAATTGTTGGGGGTTGTTTGGTTGCATAATGCGACGGGGAATAAAATTTTATATAAGTAATTGGCGTGACGGACAAATTCACGGCAATTACTTCTTTATTGTAGTGATTTCGATCGTGCCACTAGGATCGGTATTCACGCTATAATTCCCGGCTATTGCCGAATGTAATTGACCAAGACTACTTATTTACTGGATCTATTTTCGATCGACGATCGAGAATGTTTCTTTCAGCTTGACAGTACCAGAGCTAATCGCCTGCTGGATAAAGGCTTGTAGGAATTCATCTTTGCGATTTAATTGGAATTGCTGCTGCACGGCTTCTGCCATCCCGCCATCACCCCACGATCGATCTTGACGGAAGTATTCGATAAAACTGCGTCCGGCAATCCGTGTCAGATATGCGGCGGTAAGTCCTTGAATCCCTTTACCGAGGGCGTAGGTAGTCACATTGATCGTGAGTGCGGTCGATAAAAGTTGAATCGCACCTTTGACGATACCCAGACTAGTTAGGGTTTTACCCAGAGAGAGAGCTAATTCTTGGGCGGCGGCTTTATCGAGATCGCAGCCGTAAATCTTGCCGATTTCGATAATCATTTGGGTATTGATCGCTGCGGTAGCCAGAAAATCGACGACGGGTAAGGGGGTAACTGTAACTACACCAGCACCGATCCATTGAAATCGCGTGACGACTCGATCGGCTTGACGACGACGTTGGGCATCGATTAGCTCGCGAGCTTCGGCTCCTAACCGTTGAGATTGGAGCAAAATGTTGTCGGCGACCAAATCTTCTCCTTCGGCGCGGAGAACGGCAGCTAGGCGGCGGATTAGGGGGAATATGTCAGGGTCTGGAGTGAAGATTTCACCCGATTCGAGGCGGACTGGTGGGGGGTTTGCGGCGATCGCGATGACATCTTGAGGTTCGATCTCGCTCTGGACGCGGTGTTGGAGCTGGGCGACGATTTTATCGCGATCGGGTGGCGGATATAAATCGGTTTTATTAAACACTAGGAGCGATCGCTTGCCGATTTCGGCTAGTGCCATGAGGGGGGTATATTCTGACGATCGCAGGTCGTTGTCTACGACAAATAATAACAGATCCGCAGATGTGGCTAGCTCTCTAGCGACCGCCTCGCGTTGAGTGCCCTCAATTCCGGCTTCTAAGATGCCCGGAGTATCGATGAGCAAAATCTGGCGATCCAAACCTTTTAATTCGAGGGTATAAGTCTCACCGCGAGTTGTCGTCCCCATCGCCGCACCGACTTCACCGACAATCCGCCCGATAATGGCGTTAATTAACGAGGTTTTCCCCGCCGAACCCGTACCAAAGACGACGACGCGGATTTGTCCTCGGGCTAAATTTTCGGCAATCTCGCGGGATTTAGCCAGTAACGCCTGACGGGTAACTTCATCTTGAATCTGTTGGAGTTGCCGATCGATCGCTTCGAGATTGGCAGTAGCAGCGGCGGTTCTCTCGACGGGAACTTTGGGTAATTGGGGTGTTTTTGTCTTCGATCTCCCCCACCATCCCTGAAAGATACCCACATAATAAACTAGCACCGCGATCGCGATCGCAATGAGGATTAAAATCCCAATTAATAGCGGTGTCGCCAGCCACGGTGTCGTCCCACTAACTTGGACGTACAGGGTATAGAGTGAATTAATCAACCACAGCGCCAAAATCGCGATCGCCATCCCACCGATCGCCATCGACCACAAACGAGGTATACGCATACTCTCAACAGATTTAATCTATCTTATCGATCGTAGCCGATTTTGGGGGAAGGGGTAAAGGGAAGGGGTAAAAGGTAAAAGGTAAAAGGTAATGGATAACACTTATCCAATGTATTCACCTAAAGCCTAAAGCCTAAAGCCTAAAGCCTAATACCTAATACCTAATACCTAAAGCCTACTCCGCCGGAACCCGCCAGACTTGAACTTCGCCGTAACTACCCGTGACGATCGTCCGACAGTCGGGACTAATAGCAACCGATAAGATCGCCCGATCTGTGGCTAGGAGGGTGTGTAAAAGCTGCCCATCGTGGAGATTCCAGATATTGACAGTGCGATCGTCACTACCGCTGACGACGATCTGACCGTCGGCTGAGACTGCGACACACCCGATCGGTTTAGAATGTCCAGCGAGGGTATGAATTAAATTACCCGTTGCTACATCCCAAATTTTCACCGTACAATCGTGGCTGGCACTGATTACCTTGGTACCGTCAGGCGTAATGGCAATGGCACTAATCCGCCCGCTGTGTCCCATAATTGTTTTGAGTAGCCGTCCTTCCTGAAGGTGCCATAATCTAACGGTATAGTCGCTGCTCCCGGTGGCAATCAGTTGAGCCTGCTGGTGAGTAGCCACACAAGCCACATTTTGAAGATGACCGGAGCATTCATGAATGAGTAGCCCGTTTTGGGGTTGCCAGATTTTCAATAAGGCATCATTACCGCCCGAGACTAGTCGCTGACTGTCATTGGTGAGCGAGATGGCATTAACCGCCGATTTATGGTCGAGTAACTGAGGTAATTTAGTCCCGGTAGTAAGTTGCCACCATTGAATCGTGCCGTCCAAACTACCACTGATAATCGTCTCCCCATCAGCAGTTAAGACCACACTATAAACCCAATGACTATGACCGAGTAGGTTATGAATTAATTTACCATCAGAGAGTCGCCAGACCTTGATCGCGTCATCGACGTGAGTGATATCGCCATGTCCGCTGACCAGCCACTGACCGTCGGCACTGATGGCTAGAGCATAAACTTCACTATAATAACCCGTCAGTTGATGGACTAAGGTAAGCCTGTCGTAGGCAATTGATTCGAGGATGGTGGTAGTCACGATCCCGCTTTCTAAATCGGCATCAGCGATCATCCCGGTAGCTTCGGTATCAGCCCAATTCTGAGATACTCCGAGCAGTTCCGGCGATTTAAAGTTGATATGTGCCAAGCGATTCCAACTGGAGGCTGGCGATGAAATCTGCTGACAGAGCATGGGGAGACAACTAGCCGCTGGCACTACTTTTTCGATCGCTTGGAGTCGTTCGCGGGCGTCTCGAACCGCTAGCTGGAGGGATTTACCGCCGGAAAAAGCTTTGAGAAATAGTTTTACAAATTCCTGGGCGACCTGATCTTGGACGGCTTCGCGCATGACAATCAAGTTGGGAATTTGCAGATCTGCCAGTTCGCCTGCTAGATCCAAACCCTCGCCACAGTTGAGAACTAGCAGTTTCAGTCCCTGTTGCACCGCCATCCGCAGCCGATATTTGAATTCGGTAATCCCGATCGTATCGTGGTGATTGATATAAATCCGATTATTCGGTAGATAGCCAGAAATATAACTGCTAAAAAAGATGACACTCCAAGGTTTTTTGCCGAGCGCCTTGACAAAATCATCATGACCGGGAGCCACGATAAACTCGGCTTTGGTGTATGGGAGTGCTTCTAAATATTCTTTAGATCGATCGAGTTTGATCCCTTGGGCGCTCGTGAGGATCGATAGGACTGACACTTCCATTTGTTCGGCAGTGGGAGCAGTCTCGGAAATCGTCGGAATCAGGGAGACACTTACTTCTGACTGGGGGTAACGATCGAGGATCGGTTGCCAAATAGAATTCCAAGGCAGTTTTAACAGTGACTTGGAGCGGCTGCGGACGATCGTTTCGATCTCGACATCAGGATCGATCGTCGTCGCTAAGCGTTCGCGGATGGTCTGGAAGCCCGGAGAACTATACCATTGATGTAAATTAGCCTGAAGCATGGCACCAGCATCCAGGCAGTCATTAATCCGCTCTGGGACTAAACTGACTGCTTTATTACTCATCAGGCGATGATTTTGGGGATCGAGTCGCCGATAGCGGGATTGCCATTCTTGATACTGGCTCATCATTCGATCGAGATCGGGCAAAGTTACCACCACATGTGTCAGGAGCTGGCGATTGGCGGCGAGTACTGACATTTCGACTTGTAACATCGTCCCTGCCTGAATCTCTTCGACGGTAAAAATCGCTTCTTTACCCCAAGCAGCGGCATTCGTGCGGCTGGTCGAACTATCTTCTTGCCCAGTGCGATCGCTAGGCGCGCTAGACTCGAAAGCATACAGTGGCTCCATCTCCTGACACAAGAAATTAGCAACTGTATAGTAATTTGTACTATGATTTAATCTAATTACGATCCGATAGAGCAAATACTTTAGCTCCACCGTTGAAGCATAACGCTCGTGCAACTGTTGAATGTAACTTTTAAACTTTGCCGTACTCAGTTGTTGAGCTTCATTGCTCCAATTATTGGTACAAGCACAGAAGACCAGCTTTTTAATTCTGGCAATGTGATTGCTCTGTTCTAGATTGTGTACGATCGCATCCAGCAACCCCGACTCCCGATTAAGACTTTATTTCCTCGCTTAGGCGGTTGCTCGCCCTTCAATTCCCACCATACTATTCAACCCTAGCTCTAGAATTTTATGGATTCGCACGCTCATAGTGTCAGCAACATGTGAGATTTTCAATGCCTAGTAATAATTGTAGCTTGGATTCAAAACGTGAGTTTTTTAGCCACGATCGCTAGTCCGACCTAACCTGCTGGACGATTGCTCGCCGACACAATTTAGATTGACGCTCTCGATCTCTATTATTCCCCAAATATCCGCATTCATTATCATGGGTGACAGATTGGAATTAGGTAGTCATTCGCTAACAATTCTCGGCTCGATCGTTTCGCCGATCGACAGAGGTTGTTAGAATTTTAGAGAGCCATACTCCAGTTATGATGGAAACTTAGCACCAGTACCGATCGGCACAAATTAAGTCACTATTGAGATCCTCTGATCTGTCTTGAAAAGGCGATCTACTTGTCTGGCCTTTGTCTCCCGAAGCGACGTTTTCGGGCGCGACGTTTTGGGGGGAAGCTTCCCCCCAAAAGCTCGCTTGGGAAGCTTCCCCCCAAAAGCTCGCGCCCCAGTTGGGAAACCCCTGTTCCCGCACTTTTGGCTCCCAGCTCCCAGATCCCATCTCTTCTACTAGATTTACGCCGTAGACTACCAGCCAGAGTAGCTCTAGTCCGCGATTCTCCCCTCCCTTTAGATTTGCCGCTTTTATCGATATGAAAATTGCTAACGATATTACTGAATTAGTCGGTCGCACGCCCCTAGTTCGCCTCAACCGTATTCCCAAAGCTGAAGGCTGTGTCGCCACAATCGTCGTCAAGCTAGAAGGGATGAATCCAGCGTCATCTGTCAAGGATCGGATTGGCGTCAATATGATCGAAGCTGCCGAAAAAGAAGGCTTGATTACGCCGCACAAAACAATTTTGGTCGAACCCACATCGGGAAATACTGGCATCGCCCTAGCAATGGTCGCAGCAGCTAAGGGTTATAAATTGATTATTGCCATGCCCGAAACCATGAGTCTCGAACGCCGCGCGTTGCTCAAGGCTTATGGTGCCCAATTGGAACTCACGCCAGGTATCGAGGGGATGAGTGGCTGTATCCGCCGCGCTCAGGAGATCGTCGATAAGACACCACACGCGTACATGTTGCAGCAGTTTCGCAATCCCGCCAACCCCCAAATTCATCGACTGACTACAGCGGAGGAAATTTGGGCAGATACCGATGGAATGGTGGATATTGTCGTCGCGGGAGTCGGCACGGGCGGCACGATTACAGGTATCGCCGAAGCGCTCAAACCTCGCAAACCAGGATTTAAAGTAATCGCCGTCGAACCTACCAGTAGTCCCGTCCTCTCTGGCGGTAGACCGGGGCCGCACAAGATTCAGGGTATTGGCGCTGGCTTCGTCCCGCAAGTATTGAAGCTCGAAGCTATCGACGAAGTAATTCAAGTTACCGACCAACAATCGATCGAGTATGGGCGCAGATTAGCCCGCGAAGAAGGCTTATTATCGGGAATTTCTTCGGGTGCTGCTCTCTATGCCGCGATCGAAGTCGCTCGTCGTCCCGAAAATCAGGGTAAACTAATCGTCATGATTCAGCCGAGTTTTGGCGAACGCTACCTCAGCACCCCCCTCTTCCAAGATCCCGAACCCCAAAGTATCTAAATCTCCATCCCCCCGTCTCCTACCGTGGATACACATCTCTAGTTAGAAGCGAAATTGGTGAGAATCCCCCAAACCCCCTTAAAAAGGGGGCTAAGATCCGGTCAAAGTCCCCCGTCCCCCCAACTCCCAACTCCCAACTCCCATCTTCTCCCAGTCCGATGTCAGAAACGCACTACCAAGTTCTCCAAGTCTCCCCCCAAGCTACTGCTGATGAGATCAAACAATCTTATCGGCGGCTAGCTAAAGAATTTCATCCCGATGTAAATGGTGGCAAAGCTAACGCCGATCTCATTATCAAGCTCAACGCTGCTTATGAAGTATTAGGCGACGAGCGTCAGCGTCGCGCCTACGATTATTTGTTCGAGTCGAATGTGGCAATCCCCCGCCAACAACAATCCGCCGCGCATATTCCCCGCCGTCCGCGCACTGTCGGACGAGAATTGGACGAAGAACTAATCCTGTGGCTCAATCAAGTTTATCAGCCGATAAATCGGACGATTAACTGGATCATCAAGCCGCTCAAGACGCAAATTCAAGAACTTTCTGCCGACCCATTCGATGATGAATTAATGGGTAATTTTGAGGCTTATGTAAATCAATGTCAGCAACATTTACAGAAGATCGACAAAATTTTTCACTCGATGCCCAATCCTTCATTAGTTGCCGAGATTGCTGCTAATTTGTACTATACAATTAACCAAGTATCAGATGGAGTGAAGGAGTTAAATTTTTATACTATGAATTATGATGAAAGCTACCTACATGATGGCATCGAAATGTTTAAAATTGCCGCTCAGTTGCAGAGAGAAACTAATAAGAAAGTCAAGGTTTATAAATAGAGGGTAGAGGGTGTCTAATTACTGAAGATTAACCACGAGCTATGAGCGAATTTATTTTTCATCTGGCATTCCCGATCGCGAATATCATCGACACCAAAAAATTCTACGTCGATGGATTGGGTTGTACTGTGGGTAGAGAGGCAGCAAATTCAATAATTCTCAATCTGTACGGTCATCAATTAGTCGCGCACATCACTACAGAGGTTACTCCTCAGCAGGGGATTTACCCGCGTCACTTTGGAATTGTGTTCCCGAATTTAACTGATTGGCAAGCCTTACTCGATCGGGCAATCGAGCGCCAGCTAAAATTTTATCAGTCGGCAAAACATCGATTTCCCGGCGCAATTACGGAACACCGCACATTCTTTTTAGTAGACCCTTTTACCAACTTATTAGAGTTCAAATATTATGCCCAGAGTGAGGCGATCTTTGGGGCAAGCGAGTTCACTCAAATTGGCGACTCGATCGGTTGAATGAGGGCATCGAAAATCGCAGCCAGCGTGCGACGATCGGCTACCATCCACGGGTGAGTGAGGACGGGAATTTGGAGTTCTCTACCGATGCCGAGTTGCGAGCTAGTCGGTGGCAAAATAATCAGGTCAAATGGCGTCCAGATCGATGTAAAGTTTACCCGACTTAACATCTCAACATCACGATTTAGATCTGTTATGAAATCACTATCGGGACACATTTGTCTACAGCCAGTCCGCGTCGAAAAATTAGCTGCCAGCGTGCCCTGATGGGGCGTAGAAATCGTAATTAGCCGTCCGACACGTTGACGCCTATTTGCTTGCGGCGCGTCCCCTAGGGCAGCATCGATGCCACCTAAGCGCTGGACATAATAACGGCTGACTAGCCCACCCATACTAAAGCCGAGCAAATCGATTTGCTCGTCAGGTGCAAAAGTCCGCTCGACTAGCTTGGCGACTTGTTGGGCGAGGATTTCTAGCCGCGTATCGCCAGTATTAGCATCGAGATCGATCGTCGCGACTTGCCAGCCCAAATCGCGCAGGTAGCTGGCAATTTTCCGCATTTTGTGGCTGGTATCCATCAATCCATGCACGAGTAAAATGGGGTTGCGGCGCACGGAATTTTGCGAATCTGGATGGGGCTGAAGCGGTGATTGGGTCTTCACGATCGGGCATAATGATAGGTGTCAGTTTTCAGTTTAGGTCAGCTAGCGAGGGCGGCTCGATCGGCTTATGACAGTTACACTAGTGGCTCATCGCCGCCGATCGGTAAACTTTTGTTAAACTTTCTCAGCTTATCTTGCACATGCCAGCGACCAAAATTGATAATTCGTTTTATGTAATGAGAGAGATAATTTACTGTGTTTAAAAAGTTTTTTGGCAAAAAAAATGATGGTTTCTTCATGCAGCTAGAAGATGAAGATGCTACATCACAGCCTGCTAAAGCAGAAACTAAAGCAAAAGCCAAACCCGAGCCAGCACCTACCGCACCTGCGGCAACTGTAACGACAGCACCAGCTCCAGTAGCGGTAACTACAACTGAAGTCGTAGTTACCGCTACTGCAACCCCTGAAACAGTTAAAGTCGATAAGAAAGCTGACAAAAAGGCCGACAAAAAGGTTGACAAAAAAGCTGTTCAGAAAACAGAAGCTGCACCAGCGCCAGTAGCTCCGGCACCTGTAGCGGCTCCAGCGGCTCCTCCCATTACGAACTTCGCCACCGACTACCTGATTAAACCGTCCTCCAATAGCAGTCGCCGGATGCCCGGTGCCAACATGCGCGGATTTTTGGATTTGGCACGTCAGGTTGACAAACCCAAAGCTTTTAAAGCGACTGCCGCCGAGCGCAAAGGCAAGGAATAATGTGCTTGGGTAGAAGCACAGATCCGACCGTAAAAATTAGCCGCGTTTGGAGTTGATTTACCCCCCCACCCCCCCCGAATATGCGCGGATGCGCGCACTGTTCGGTTTCCCCGACAGTTTTAGCGGCGTTTTTATGTCTAGGGTTCCCCCCGAATAAAAAAGCGACGCAGCTCCCTTCGGGAAGGCTTCGCCAACGAACGGGAGCGACGCATCGACTCGGAGGTTTCCTCCGAGTTGTGTGCGTCAAGAGAGGTTTCCTCCCGTTCGTTGGCGTCAGCGACGCGCGTTCTGGAGGTTCCCTCCAGGTCGAGCGCGTCAAGACAAGACAACGACAAGACAGCGCACCAAGCAGGGGGGGCTTTTCATGCTCCCTCCCCTTAGAAAGGGAAGGGCTGGGGTGGGGTAAAGGACTACGCATCATATCCACTACTTGTATATGACCGTAGCTTTCTAAGGGCTGGGCTGAGGGCAAGACTCACCCACGATCGCGACACATCGAGAGCGTACTGTAGAGATGAAAAGCGCGATCCCAGAGACTATCGGCACGACGTAATAATTCTAAGTGTGGATCGATGCGTCCGAGTGATTCGGGATAACCGATCGCGGTTTCGGCAAACGGCG
>NZ_JANMZA010000552.1:0-4677 GCF_031382685.1 Chamaesiphon sp. OTE_8_metabat_110
ACTCCCTTGGGGGTCGAAATCAGTCAAAACAACCACATTATAGCGAGGGTCGCGGGGATTATCTTTCGAACGATCTATTCTCTCAACACGAGTAGTCATAAATAGCCACTGCCACGGATTTTTTTTGCATAGGATGTAGATGCAAAAAAAATCCGTGGCAGTGGCTAATTATGACTACTCTTGTTGAGAGAATAGATCGATCGAAAGATAATCCCCGCGACCCTCGCAATAATGAGGTTGTTTTGCCTGATTTCGACCCCCAAGGGAGTAGTTTAGCAACGCCGATTAATAACTCTAAACTTGCTAAAGCGATCGTCAATAGCTTCTCTGCCTATCGTCAGGGGTTATCGCCGCTGCGAAGAGGGATTGAGGTAGGGTTAGCGCATGGTTATTGGCAAATCGGGCCATTTTTTAAATTCAATCCACTGCGCTTTACTGAATGGGGCGCATTAACTGCACTCTCATCCGATATCGGTCTAGTTATCATTTCTGCTGGGGCGATCGTATTATATGCCGCTACCAATCCACCACCCCCGATCGCGACAAGTACAGCGCCCAATCCTCCCGAGGCGTTTGCCAGTACTGAAGGTTGGAATACTTATGCCACGGGTTTCCTAATTGGCGGAGTTGGGGGTGCTGTTGTCGCGTATCTGATTGTGAGCAATGTCGATGTCTTCCAAAACTCTTTACATCTAATTGGCTTGTAAGCGGTTTTGGTATTTTATCTTCTCGTTCAACAATGTTAACCCGATTTTGAATATTTACCAAAGGTAGTCTTCCACATCTTGCTGGGAGGCTATTTTTGTATTGCTTAATTGGCAGGGTTAAAACGAAGATCGATCGAGACTTTTGGTAACATAACTAATCGTCCCACTGATAATCGCACCACCCATTAAAACGCTGATAGCGGGGAGAAATAATGGCTCCCACAGGCTTTGCCAAACCTGCATCCCGAGTGGAATGTGAGTGTATTTACCCACGATCGCGATTAAAAACCACCCAAAACTAAGTATTACAAAAAAAACGTTAGCTGTCAGAATATTATTAATTAAATTAGTAATTTTGGTAATCATAATAACATTTTCTTAAAAATTAAATTGACTATAATCGATCGGTGGATGTGTGCTGGCGGCTGGTATTTTAAAATTTAATTCATGCTCAGTCACTCGCATATTGGCGATCTTCACTCTCAACCGATCTGTAACCAAGCTGTCAAAGCAGTCGCCAAGGCATCGGCAGCATCATCGGGACGTGGAATCTTGTCTAGAGCTAGCTCTCGTGCCACGGCAGCTTGGACTTCCGGCTTTTGGGCATTGCCATAACCAGCAACTGCTTGCTTGATTTGAGCTGGGGTGAATTCTACCCACGGAATTTGATGCTGGGCAACTACCAGCAAAATCACCCCGCGCGCTTGAGCCACTGGAATGGTATTTCCCATTTTATAGAAAAATAGCTGCTCGATCGCCACCAAATCTGGTTTAATTTCGTCTAATAGGCTGTGCATATCATCATAAATTGTTTGCAGTCGAGAACCAATCTCTGTCCGAGCTGGAGTCTGGATAATCCCAAAATCGACCAACGTCACTGTCGCTGGACGAGTATGTGTGGAAATCGAGATCGCCCCAAAACCTAAGCTGGCTAATCCTGGGTCTAATCCGAGGATGGTAGTTGTGATGGATCTAACCAAAAATTAATCTTACACCTGTAGGCTGATGGATGAGTGTTATGGCTGAATCTAGAGATTTAACCTTTACGATCGCAATTATAGTCGGATTAAATGGGCATATAAGATATAGAGTGCTCGCACTGGCAGCGCTCAAATTTTAATTTACTCTTTCCGATTCGGCAGAGTACCTGTAAGATTGACTCATCTCAAGTCTATCTATAACTTTAAAAATTCTCTTATTTTTAATCAAAAAATAATGTCGATCGGTCTCTTCAAACGAGCAATCAGGAATTTAAGTCGTGGTAGTAGTGTACTCCCCTCACAGGACGGAAAATATTCTAGCGTCCGGCGACTAGTTCAGTGGTTATCGCCAGGGATTTTTGTCAAACGCTGGCTATTCACGATTTATGTTGGCGTCTTGATGACGATTTTGGGCTTGGCGATTTGGCTGAAGTTGACGCCAATTTTCTGGTTATTCCAGCTCGTGGACAGGGTAATTGAGTTTGTCGCTAGAGTGATTCCACATTACTTATCGGGGCCGATAGTGCTGGGCTGCGGTCTGTTCCTGATGTTTTGGGGTCATAGCCGTTCGCTAGGCGAAATCAGTAAAGTTTTACGCCCAGATGGCGGACAAACCCTGCTCGATATGCTGTGGAATAATCGCCGCCTCAATCGCGGGCCAAAAATTGTGGCAATTGGCGGCGGTACTGGTCTATCGACACTGCTTAGAGGCTTAAAGCTCTATAGTGCCAATTTGACCGCGATCGTTACTGTTGCTGACGATGGGGGTTCTTCTGGACGTTTGAGGCGAGATTTTGGAGTTCTACCTCCTGGTGATATTCGCAACTGTATTGCTGCCCTCGCTGATGAAGAGAAATTATTGACCGAACTGTTTCAATATCGATTTGAGGCTGGGGACGGCTTGAGCGGACACAGTTTCGGCAATCTATTTCTGACGGCGATGTCAGAAATTACAGGCGATTTGGAACGTGCGGTCGTCGCTAGCTCTAAAGTATTGGCAATTCGGGGGCGAGTGTTACCTGCGACACTAACCGATGTATCGTTATGGGCGAGACTAGCCGATGGCAGGACGATCGAGGGCGAGTCAAATATTGGTGGCTCTGATGGTCAAATTGTCGAAATTGGCTGCTCTCCAGCCAATCCTCCCGCCTTACCAGCAGCGATCGCCGCCATTGAAGAAGCTGATTACATTATTATGGGGCCAGGGAGTCTGTACACGAGTGTCATTTCCAACCTCCTCGTCCCAGAAATCGCCGCAGCCATCGCAGCACGTCAAGTACCTCGGCTCTATGTCTGCAATATTATGACCCAGCCAGGAGAGACTACAGGCTATACAGTAGCAGATCATATCGAAAGTATCGACAGGGCTTGCGGTCACAAATTATTTGATGCCGTATTGGTTCAGAAAAATCCCCCGTCGGCGGGTTGTCTCCAGTACTATGCTGAAGAAAATTCTTATCCCGTATTGCTCGATCGTGAGGATGTGAAACAATTGGGTCGGAGTATCTTTTCTGTCAATGTGATGGAAGAAGATCCCGATACTCGCTATCTCCGCCACAACCCCCGTCGGCTCGCTAAAGCGTTGATTCATTTCTATCGCCGCGCTCAAGAGTCTGCCGCATACCGAAATGTGAAAGTAACGCCATTGGCTCGGGGTATTAAGTCGGCTTGAAGGGGTAAAAGGTAAAAGGTAAAAGGTAAAAGGTTAGCTCGGATTATAATTATTAACTGGTAATAACTACTTTGAGTACAAATTAGTTTGTTTAAATCGACCGATCTTGAAGTCTAAAATCTAAGTGCGACATGAACGAACGGATCTGCCGATTACCAGATGCGAAGGCTACTCAGGCTCTAGGAAGCGAACTAGGTAAAACTTTGCCAGCAGGAAGTGTATTGCTATTGACAGGTGACTTGGGCAGTGGGAAAACCACTTTAGTGCAAGGTTTAGCTTTGGGACTAGAGATCCAAGATGCGATCGTCAGTCCGACATTTACGATTATTAATGAATATTTAGGTGCCAGGTTGCCACTTTATCATTTGGATCTCTACCGCTTAAATGCTACAGAGGTAGACGAACTTTATCTCGAATCCTATTGGTTGGGACTAGAGAATGAATTAGGCATCGTCGCGATCGAGTGGGCTGAGAGATTATCAAATCTACCTTCCGATTATATCCGCATCGAACTAACTTACGATCCAGCCGAAGGTAGGATTGCCAAGATTTTTAGTTGAGTTTTAGTGTACCTTCGGAAAACAGTGGCGTGCGCGAGTCGCTGTCTTGGCTGGGATCTAGCAAAGCCTAGTTTTTCTTGCCAAACTTGCGTTGTAAATCTGCCAGTGTTGCTGGTTGAGTCGATTCCGGCTGTGCTGGTGGTGTTTTTGGTAATATTTTCGCTGGCTTAGCTGATGATACTTGAGGTTTATTGCTACGTGCGATCGTCGGTTGTGGCGATGGACGATCGTTAGTTGTCGCACCAGTTTTCATCGTCAGGCTCACTCGTTTTAGTTGAGCATTAACTTCCAAGACTTTGACCTTCACAACTTGCCCGACTTTGACAATCTGATTGGGGTCGCTGACAAAGTTATCCGAGAGTTGGGAGATGTGTACCAATCCGTCCTGATGCACGCCGATGTCTACAAAGGCTCCAAAGTTGGCTACGTTGGTCACAGTGCCCTCCAATTCCATGCCAACGACTAAATCGGTAATCTCCTGAATTCCCTCCTTGAAGGTGGCATATTTGAATTCTGCGCGAGGGTCTCGTCCGGGTTTTTCGAGTTCGCCGATGATATCGCGGAGGGTGGGTTCGCCAATTGTCTCGGTAATATACTTCTTCAGGTCTACTTGTTTGAGTTGTGTGCCTAATTTAGTTGGCTCTGTCAGAGGGATATTGACATCTTTGGCGATCGCCGCCAAGATTGGATAACTTTCAGGATGGACGGCGGTATTATCCAGCGGGTTTTCACCATCGCGGATGCGCAAGAATCCGGCG
>NZ_JANMZA010000479.1:0-20091 GCF_031382685.1 Chamaesiphon sp. OTE_8_metabat_110
GTAAATCTGTCGATCGCGACTGGGGGATAAATCACATCTGCCGAGCGGCGATAACAGCGCCAGATCCGGCTGGCAGTAAAATGGGAGTTGGCGATAAAGTGGTCTACACGATTGGCTGAGAGGACATCCCACTGCCGGAGCTGATGTAGTAAATACCGGGTCAAGATGCCCGGAATGCCCCTGCCGAGTCGGCTTTGGTCTAAATAGTCAAAAGTGAGATCCCAAGCGTAGCGCATCGGCGTATGGCAGTAGCACAGATGCAATTGTTGGGGGGTAGTCAGGATACCTTTGGCAACGGCATGGGCGGAGGATAAAATTACATCATAGTGCCGCAAATCTAGTTGCTCGATCGCCAGCGGCATCAGGGGTAAATATTTTTGGACGTTACTTTTTGCTCCGGGGAGATGCTGGAGAAAGGTGGTACCAATTTGGCGATCGTAGAGATAGCTCTGGGGGTCGCTCGATTCAAAGTCGATCAGTGCATACAGATCGGCATCGATAAATTCGAGCAGTTCTTTGACTACTAATTCTGAGCCACCAGTGGCTAGGGGTGTCAACCATTCATGCACCAGTGCGTAATTGAGATCCGATCGGGGTTCGAGTGGCACAGAAGATAATGTTGGGGACAGATCTTCACTATCGTACCGAGGATCGCGACAAGGTTTATTGCGCTGGTTCGATTTTATCGAGCCAATGTTTGATGGCTAGGGCGCGATTGAAGTCTGGTTGATGGAGATAATTTGCTTGTAAGTTATGGAGAATTCGCTGTAAAATTTGCCGATTGCTAACTGGTTGGAGGATTTCTGGCGGTAAGAAGGGGATATCTTGTTGATAGATTTTCATCAATTTTTGGCGACAGTCTTCGACAAATAAAATTTCACCGCGATCGAAGACATCGACAAAAATTCCGGCATTTGCAAAGTTAGGGCGAATCAAAAAATGTCCCGGCATTCCAATCCCGACCATCGGAAAGTCGATCGCTTTGGCTAAATGGAGATAAATGATGGCTAGGGTAATGGGAATTCCTGTCCGTCGATCGATAACTTCATTGAGAAAGCTATTGCACGGGTTATAATAATCGGCTTCGTTGCCATAAAAGCCTAATTCGGTGTACAAGTATTCATTAATAACTTGAATGACTTTGAGCGGATAGCGATCTGCGGGTATTCTTTGAGCTAAATCTGCACTCATGTCAGCTAAAGCTTGTAAGTAGCGATCGACATCGAGATTGGGATCCTCAATTTGGGCGATATACAATGCTGCTTTTGATAGATTTATTTCGCGATCGTCAGGGCGATCTATTTCAGTCAAAAAATTAGCTAATGATTTAGTCATTGAGGATTAGGAATTTTCAGTGTGGGCGATACCGGGATAAGTATTGATTATCCAATCAATCACTATTATATATTTAATCTAAGTTGGTACCTAGAGAATGCCTACGATTGAAATCGTTGCTAATAATGCAAAGTCCGCCTACGCGGACTAATCAATTCAGTCCGCGTAGGCGGACTTTGCATCACAAGCAGCGGTTTCCAACCGCTTTGCTTATAAGCAACTTGGGTTGTTTAATAGTCTAGAGCTACGAGTTAAGATTTCACGATTAGTGATGTAGATCGCTGCCCGAACCATAGCGATATGCTTGTAAAAGTTGCCGATAATAATACTGCTGTGCTGGAGATAGTCGATCTAGTAGTGGCGCAACTAATCGACCGATCGGGTAAAGTCCATTGTATCCACATAGCTTGAGATAATTAATCAGCCAATTGAGTAAAGTAATGATGCCAACGTGGGGCACAACGGGGATTACGGCGAGCGGATTGGTAAGTGATGTTTGAAGTAACGTACTAGTGAGCGCGGGGAACTGGACGACATCTTGCAAAAATGGTCGCAGCACATCGTCGCCTAAATCTGCCATCGATCGAAAGACAGCAGCTAATAAATTATTAATTGTATCGGGATTTGATTGTTGGGAAATCCCCACGCTCATCGCTCTTTGAAACATCCAAGTGACAGCAATATTGGGCTGATAGGGTTGGAGTAATTGGAGATCTTTATTACTGAGTGCATCCGACTCGATCGCCATCACAATCCCATCAGTCAGGCGCGATAAATGACGCATCATCGCCCCAAATCCCCCGAAGCTGACAGGCGATTGACTGCCACTACTGTCGCCGACTAATAGTACTCGTGCCCAGGGGGTTTTGAGCGGGCTATCCCGGTAAGATGGAAAGCAGCCAAACAGACAACGCTGAAAATTTAGTTGGGCTAATTCTACCTGTTGATATGTTGGCAAGAGGCGGAGATATTCATCGAATAAGAATTTGAGACTAAACCGATCTGGATGGGCGTCGAGATAGGTAAATAAATAAGTAGTCCGTCCATCGCGTGCGGGAAATGCTTCCCAAAAGTACTGACATTGATGCTGAATTGGGGTAATAGAAGCAAAGATATCGCCCGTCTCATTGCGATTGAATCCCGTCGCACAACTCCCGACTACCAAGCAAATTCCTTCGGGTTTTTGACTACCCCGAGCTTGAGCCGCCAAGGGCGAAAAGTGCCCCATTGCATCGATAAATAATTTACTAGTTAATACCCCGGTACCTAAATCGATCGAGACTCCGTTAGGATGGATCGTCACCCGATCGCAACTGGTAAACTCAAGTAACTTACCCCCGTCTGCCAAGAATTTGGTTTTGAGCGTCGCCAGTAAATAAACCGGATCGACACCAATGTTCAACACATCCCGCACCCAGATATCGGGGGTGTTGGGAAAAGAGATCCGCGCTGGGTTGTATTCAGTGGCGATCGAGATCGCTAATTCGGCTTCAGATAGCAGTTCTAGCTCCACCAACACCATCAATTCCGCCCGCGAGATATTCCACTCCTGGACTCGCCCTTTTAACTCTCCCCGCTCGATTACCGCTACTTTCAGCCCACGCCGTTGGAGTGCCGCTCCGAGGATAATGCCCAGCGTACCACCCGCGATCGCGATCTCCACATCGCTGGTTTTTAAAAATTCAGCGCTCGAAACGACCATTTCTCGTGACGATATTTGCCCCTGACGCAAATTTTGCCACATTTCATCGACCCGATCGAGATTGGCAAGGGTATCGGCCGGAAATTGGGCAGCCATGTCAGCAGCGATCGGCATAGAATTATGACAAGAGAACTTCTCACTATGATAGATCGTATGGATATTCAAGCTCAGGCACGATCGTTACTGAAAATCCTCATCGGCGTAGCTTGGCTCGATGGCCAAATCCAGCCCCAAGAGCGGCAATACCTCACCACACTCGCCCAAACACATCAGCTCGATCGCGATCCGGAAATCGACACCTTACTCACTAGTCCGACACGGGTGACTCCAGATGAATGCGAACGCTGGATTCAAGCGTATTTGGGAGATCGATCGATCTACGATGACGACGAACTCATCGAAGCAATTAGCGGTCTGATTTATAGCGATGGTGATGTCGCCACTGCTGAAGCAAATCTCCTCGTAAATATTCAATCCGAACCGACAGTGGGAGTTCCCACTCCACAACCATTAGTCGCTAAAATTCGGCAGCTTTATCAAAATTGGTGTCAGAAGATTCGATCGGAGTAAGAGGATATTTAGAAAGTATAAGGGTATCACTCGCATACCCTAGAAATCCCCCAACCCCCTTAAAAAGGGGGCTTTCAAAGTCCCCCTTTTTAAGGGGGATTTAGCGGATGCAATCACGCGGAGGTTCCCTCCGCATGTGTTGCACCAAGCAGCGGCGTTTTTATTCGGGGGGAACCCCCGAATAAAAAAACGACAAGACAGGGGGATTTAGATCTCCGATTAAAAACATAAAATCTTTTCAGGCACCCTCTCAGATATCAGCTATTAACTAATCCTGAATAACTAGCATGACTCGTACCCTATCCGCTAGCAATCTTGTTTCCCAAGGACAAGCCATCTTCACTAGTGAAACATTTTTATATATTGTCAAGCGATCGCTGCAAGCGCTACTGACGCTATTTCTAGCCTCCATCTTATGCTTTGCCATCATTCAATTATCGCCCGGTAACTTTCTCGATACCCTCCGCCAAAATCCTCGAATTACCCCAGAACGATTAGAAGAACTAAAACAGCTCTTTGGCTTGAGTGAAAAAAAAGATTTGATAACGGTGACTCAGCAATATTTTAAATGGTTGTTTCAAGCACTTCAGGGTAATTTAGGCTTGAGTATGCTGTACTTTCAACCCGTGACATTATTGATCGGGCAGCGGATTAGGGCAACGCTAGAACTGGCACTCGCGTCGATAGTTTTGACGTGGGCGATCGCAATTCCGTTAGGGATTATCGGTGCAGTCAATCAAAATAAATTTATCGATAAATTCCTCCGCGTCCTCAGCTATACCGCCCAAGGATTTCCCAGCTTTGTCACCGCTTTATCACTCTTAGTTGTCGCGCAAATCACTTCGCCGTTGCTCCCGGTAGGCGGGAGAACTAGTATCAATCACGACCAATTATCCTGGTTCGGCCAGCTACTTGATATCTTATGGCACATGATTTTACCGACGATCGCTTTGACGATTACGGGGTTTGCTGGATTGCAACGGATTACGCGGGGAGAACTACTCGATGTCTTGCGCCAAGATTATATTCAGACTGCTCGTGCCAAAGGTTTATCTGAAAATCGGGTCATCTACGTTCATGCCCTGCGGAATGCAATCAATCCTCTAATTACACTATTAGGCTTTGAATTTGCCAGCTTACTCGGCGGTGCCTTTATTGCCGAATTCTTCTTTAATTGGCCCGGATTAGGTAAATTAATCTTATCCGCAGTTACTGCCAAAGATATTTATCTAGTGATGGGTAGTCTGATGATTGGGGCAATCATGCTCATTGTGGGTAATTTGTTTGCAGATCTCCTACTCAAGTTTGTCGATCCGCGCATCAAGCTAGCCGACTTGAAATAATTGAAAGGGGGAAAGGGTAAAGGGTAAGGGGTAAAGGGTTGATGTTTAAGTACGCTATTTCCCCAAAATAGCAGGAGAGCCAAACTATCCACTATCCACTATTCACTATCCACTAGAAAACTAGTAACTATGTTTTGATGCAAGATGTGAGTTAATTACTTACTTTTGATAACGCATCCCAGGTAACTGCGTTACCAAACCGAGTAACTCTAGATGAATCAAGCTGCTCGAAACAGTTGCGACTGGTAGCTGAGATTTCGAGACAATTTCATCAAAATTTACTGGTATGTCTGTAAGTAATAACCAGATTTGTTGCAGATCGGGCGGTAGCTGCGGTGGGGGTGTTTCCGGTACACTCGATCGCACTGTGACTCGATCGATTGCGGCAGGTTGGAGTGTTGGAGTCACAGCCAGATCGAGCGGCGGGAGGGCGGCGAGTAATTCGAGCAGATGATCTAGGCCGAGGATGAGCTGTGCGCCGCGACTGAGTAGTCCCAGACATCCCAGAGAGTTGGGGTTGTCCAGCGAGCCAGGAAGGGCATATACATCGCGTCCGAAGTCATTGGCTTGATAGGCAGTAATCAGTGCCCCAGATTTAGTCGGTGCTTCAATGACGATCGTGACTCGACTCAAGCCAGCAATAATCCGATTGCGAGCCGGGAAATGCGCTCGATCGGGCGGTGTTTTGGCGGCATATTCGCTGACAATTAAGCCATGCTGGGCAATTTGGGCAGTGAGCTGTCGATTGCGCGGTGGATAGACCATATCTACCCCCGTCCCCACTACGGCGATCGTCAGTCCGCCAGCTTCTAGACAGGCGGTATGCGCCTCGGTATCGATGCCCTGTGCCAATCCTGAGACGATCGGATATCCTTTACTGGCTAAGGCGCTACTAATCTTGCGCGCCCAGCGTTTGCCATAGTCGGAAGGATCGCGGGTACCGACGATGCCAATGGCGGGGGCATGAGCTTGAGGTTGGGCGATCTGGGATTGCCCTCGGTAGTACAACACCGTCGGTGCTGAGGGAATTTCGGCGAGGAGGGCAGGATAATCAGGATCGATTCGCACCCACCAGTCGGGATTGTCGAGCGTATGTTCGTCGCCCAATTTGTGCGGCTCGATGCTCGCCCGAGCAGTAACAATCTTGGCTAGCAATTGGGTACCGATGCCATCGATTTCGAGGAGTTGCTGTCTGTCAATATTCCAGGCGGTTTCCAGATTTCCAAACCGCTGACACAATCGATCGATTAAAATTGGCCCAACGCCAGCAACTTTCGACCAAGCTAACCAATAAATCCGTTCTTGTGACATACGATCGAGTCCACTTTCCTTCGATCTATTGTGCCCGCTCCGGCTGGTATTAATTGACAAACAGCGTTAATCTATCCCCGGTGGCTCAGAGGGTCTCTGAAAGCCAATTGCGTTAGGCATAAACCCTGGAAATCCCCCCGAGCAAGCCTTAGAAAGGGGAGAACCGGATTCAAAGTCCCCCTTGAAAAGGGGGATTTAGCGGATGCGCTCGTCACGGAGGTTCCCTCCAGATTGAGCGCGTCAAGACAAGACAACGACAAGACAGGGGGATTGAGATCTACGATTGAAGACATCCTCTCAAATTACACCGCCAAAAAATGGGTATGGGTAGATCTTCACAAATTGACGGTTAAATCGATATGATAATGAGCGATTAGGCTGCTGGAGAGTTAATATCTAAAGCGTGCCTTGGAGCATACCTCCATCATCGTTACATGTTGTTTAGCTGGCATCTCGATCGAACCTACTTATTTTGAGACCGATCGTGAAGATCTGCACAGGATTATGGCTGACTCTAATTCGACCGATAGCGACGCTACGTTCATTCAGACAACAGATACAGCCTCAGCGCAGCAGCGCCGAATTTTTAGAGCGCTCCAGCAGGTGTTAAGTCCGCTCGGGGTAAGGTTTGAGTTTTCGATCCGCGATCTGACGCAGGCGACTAAATTTGCGGTGGATGATGCGCAGACGATCTTTCAGTCTCCCGACGCCTGCTGGCAAGCCCTCGAATATCGGTTGTGGGTGAGATGTTATTCCCAGAAAACCCTGGATCCGCAACTGCTTGCCGAACCATTAGTGCAACAATTGCGGCAAATCGATCTGCAAAATTTTCAAGATGCGATCGTCCAATTTTCGCGATTTACCGCCCGAGAATCGACAGGCACGCAAATCCCCGATTGGCAATTAAAGCTCGATCTCACGCCGCCCATAGTAAGACTGAGAAGTTGGGCGCGGTGGGGCGATGTGCAAGCGATTACTAAGTTACTCAATTTCGAGCTAGCACCAGCAGATATTCAAGTCAGTACGGTCTTGAAAAATCTCACTTTACAGATTTTTTGTACGGTGACGAGTACGCAGGCTGCCAAGTTTCCCGCCAAAAAAATCGTCCTCGATACGATCGCGCCGTTACTAATTGCTCTAACGCCTCAAGGCATTCAGGGCGCAACAATTCATGGCGTTCAATTTCAACCCGATCTGAGCGGACAGTTAGAACCGCCCGTCTGGATTCACTGGCTAGACTTACCAGCACTGGGAGATCCGCATTACTCGCCCACGCCGATAATTTTGGCCGCACGGGGCGATGAAAATGCCCTCCAGTTTATCCTCGAACGGTTGCTTAATCCCGACTTAGAACAGTGTTTTACCAACGGGGGTGTCAGTTTATCACTGCTATTTCGCCATCAGCTATTGCATGTGATGAGTGAAGCCGTAGTCTGTCCGATTCAAAGTCAAATTGCCACCACAGTTATCAAAGTTTTAACACAACTCAGATTGCCAGGAATTAGGGGCGTGCGCGTCCACGGACGTAGAGCTGGGGAATCGATTTCGCAATGGACTTACGGCGTCGATTTTGATGCGCCACAACCGATATTGCCACCGCTAGCATCGCCACCAAAACCGCCAGAACCGCGCTTTGTTGCCGCAAAGCCGAAAATTAATTGGGGTCAAAAAATCGGTGCCTATTTAGTCAAAACGCGAATCTGGACACCACAATTGGTAATGGCTAAAACTAATCAATTATTCTATCAGCCTCGGTTCCGGTGGCAACCCTCCATCCTATTATTCTTGATGGGGGTTGGCTTGGTAAGTATGGGCGATCTAGCGATCGAGTTAGCGATCGAAGCCCGACATCTCAAATATACTCCGACTGAGGCTATTCAATCATCATTTAATAATCCCCTGCTCGAACAGAAATTAGCACAATACCAATTGCGGTGCTTGCAGCATGGAGTTCCGGATGTATTGATTGTCGGCAGTTCTCGCGCGTTGCGCGGCGTCGATCCTGAAGTATTGCGGCGGAGCCTAATCGATCGCGGCTATCAAAATCCCAAGGTCTATAATTTTGGCATTAATGGTGCCACCGCTCAAGTGGTAGATCTGATTTTGACCCAATTATTAAGTCCGCAACAGTTACCAAAACTAGTAATTTGGGCAGATGGCGCACGGGCATTTAATAGTGGGCGCAGCGATCGCACTTACGAAGCAATCGCGATGTCCGATCGCTTTCGACAACTGGCTTTAATCTCAGCAATCAATACTAATAGTCTCTCAATATTTCAAGCTCAATCTTCTTTGCAAAATACTTATCAGGCGATCGACAATGCCATCGATCGGCGCTTGGATCGGGTATCATCAGCGTATCATCATCGCACGATTATCAAGAGTTGGTTGCAGTCTAAAATCCCTACAGCCGATCGACGTCAGGCACTCCTTAGCGATATAGCTGCAAGTGTTGACACTTTAGATGGGAAAGAACAGCCTCGCGAAATAAATTTCGATGGCTTCTTGCCGCTCGAATTAACATTCGATCCCAATACTTATTATCAGAAATACAATAAAGTCACGGGTGACAGTGATGGCGATTATACTAACTTTCAATTGCTCGGCAATCAGGATCGCGCTCTCAATCGAACTGTCGAACTATTAAAGCGTCAGAAGATCCCCTTAGTATTTGTCAATATGCCATTGTCGGATATTTATTTAGATAAAGTCCGTCGCCAATATGAGGTTGTTTTTAAACAATATATGCAGACAATGATGGAGTCAGATCGACTTACTTTCATCGATCTGGATGTTATGTTCGATCGGAAATACGATCGTTTTTCCGATCCAAGCCATCTCAATCAAGTTGGAGCCAACGATGTGAGCAAGTATTTAGCCCAGGTTAATGAGATTAGGTGGTAACGATCGATGAGTATTACTATAGCTATTCTATTCGAGTTGTATAAGTCTCGACCTTATTTTTTTAAATGAAATTTATATCACCAGCCTATGCGATCTTTCTGTGCATTACTTTAATATTCTATTGGGCGATCGCTAGAACTCAAAGCCATAAATTGTGGGTAATTGTAATTTCGAGTATCCTATTTTATATCTCATTTCGGCAGCTTCAATATTTTCCAGTTATTGCCGTAATGGTTTTGGTTAATTATTGGATTGGTAAGCTTTTACTCGAAAGTCAAATAATTGAATATAAAGAAGTTCAAGATCGCTTGGGAGATGACTACTTTTGGCGATGGTTGCCGCGTGGGAGACAACAACGGAAACGAGTGCTAATTGCCGGAATTCTCTTTAATATTTCAATCCTAGTTTTGGCAAAGTATATTCCTTTCATCGTCAGTATTTTTGCACCCATTAATCCGAATGGACTACAACCGATCGCGATCTGGCTCAAAACAAATTTTTTACCGCCATTAGGAATTTCCTTTCTGAGTTTTGAGTCGGCTGCATATCTAATTGATGTCTACAAAGGTAGTCCGGCAACTGGTAATCTACTTAAATATGCTGCATACAAATCATTTTTTCCGAAACTAGTTTCGGGGCCGATTACCCACTACCATCAATTTGCGCCCCAATTAAATAACTTACAATTTCCCTCGATCGAGCGGTTGACAGAAGCTGGCTGGTTGATTGCTAGTGGTGCAATTAAGAAAACATTAATCGCAGATAATTTAGCAACATTTGTCAAGCTAGTATTCGATCCAAATACACTCGATCGAGCGGGAAGTATCGATCTATGGCTGGCAATTTTTGCGTATGGATTACAGCTATATTTAGATTTTAGCGGTTATGTCGATATCGTCCTCGGGACAGCCATCTTATTTGGCGTTAATTTACCCACAAATTTCAATTTTCCCTATCTGAGTACGAGTATTGCGGACTTTTGGCGACGGTGGCATATCAGCCTGGGAAACTGGTTGCGCGACTATATTTATATTCCTTTAGGCGGTTCGCGATTGGGTTTGGCGCGGACTTGTCTCAACCTCATGGCACTGATGCTAATTTCGGGAATTTGGCATGGTGCTGATTGGGGATATATTCTGTGGGGTTTCATTCATGGAGTTGCTCTAGTTATCCATCGATTAACTCACGTATTATCGGGCAAAATTAAGCCCCTCGCTTTATTTTGGCAAAGTCCCTGGGGACATATCAGCGGTTGGATAGTAACTCAATCATTAGTATTTATAACTTGGATCTGGTTTCGATTACCCAATTTAGCTCAATCAAATTTAGTATTTCAACATCTGTGGGGTTATCCCCGCGATGCTCAGTTTGTGACAAAGATTTATCTCGAAAATCTCAATCTAGCCGACAGTCAGATTTTCTTAGTCCTTTTGGGTATTACGATCGCAATGACGATCGCTTATATCTTCGATCGAATCCTCAAATTAAATCTCAATTGGCATCTAAAATTAACCCTAATTCCGATTTGCCTGTCTATTGTCTGGTTGTTATCGCCGCCAGAGAGTTTAGCCTTTATATATTTTGAATTCTAAGATAGATTGGTAATATATATTATTGAGATCGATCGTGACTCACTATCAAAAACTTCTGACTATTCCCAGCACTCCTAAATCTTTTGTCAAAATTACTCCTCAGATAAATAATATCGTCACAGAAGCAGCAATTCAAACCGGACTCTGTACCCTCTTTTTGAGACATACATCGGCAAGCTTGGTAATCCAAGAAAATGCCGATCCCGATGTCTTAATTGACTTAGCCAACTTCCTTGCTAAATTAGTCCCAGAAGACGGCAAATATATCCATTCTGCTGAAGGTGCCGATGATATGCCCGCACACATTCGGACGGCATTAACTCACACCTCCGAGCAAATTCCAATTATGCGTGGCAAGTTGGTGTTAGGGACATGGCAAGGTATTTATCTGTGGGAACATCGTCAACACCGCTACAACCGCGAATTAGTCGTTCATATTAGTGGCGACTAGTGATGAGCGATCCTGTAGGGGCAGTGCTGTCTTGGGATTAAGCATCTCACTCGAACTGAGAAAGGTGTTTAAAACTGTCATTAACCTCAGTTTGTGATAAGTTGGCTCACCTACGTCTGGTGCGTTACCCTCCGGGATAACTCACCCTACAATTTGGGATCTTATTTTCATGCTACTCGATCGCCTCACAAGGATAAACTTAGCGATGCTAACTCACTCCGTAATGATGGCAGCTTGTAGCCTAATGAGATTGCCTTGTGATTATCGAGCGACACATCAGCCGCACGCGGCGCTGTCATCGGCAAATCACGTCGATCGATGGGCGATAATAAAGCCGAATCGAGCTGAAATACTTCCGCTAGCAAGCAGCCGAAATCATAGCGTGAGATCCGCTCGCTACCGCCGAGATGAATTATTTCCGAGCCGTGCTGTAACGCCAGCAACAGTCCCTGTGCCGCAGTTGTCGCACTGACTGGAGTCCGAAATTCATCGACAAATAGCTGTAAACTGCGATCGGCACGCATACTGGTAAGCCACGGCTGGATAAAACTCGTCGCTGCTGGTGGAGCCATACCAAACATCAGCGGCATTCGACAGATTGTTGCTTGGGGATAGGCGGCTAAAATCGCCCGCTCGGCGGCTACTTTTTGCTCGCCGTAGATATTCAGCGGAGAGACTGGATCTGTCTCTAGATAGGGTGGTTGCGTACCGTCAAACACCAGATCGGTGGAGGTAAATACCAGGGGGATTTCTGCCCCCGCACAAATCTGGGCGAGGATTTGAGTGGCGGTGATATTGATCTGGGCGGATGGGATGGGCTGCTCTTGGCAAAGGTTGGGACTTGATGCCGCTGCGGCGTGGATAATCGCGTCGGGTGCGATCCGATCGATCGCGGCTGCAACTAACTCGGCGTTTGTCAGATCGACTCGCTCTAGCCGAACATCGGGAATAGAGAGCGGATGTCGATGAGAGATCCCATGTACTTCCCACTCAGCGCGGGCGACTTGGCACAAATTCCAGCCCAGAAAGCCGCTAGCACCAGTAATCAGTAATTTCCGCATCGTTATAATTACTCCCTTTCCGCTCGAAGAGTATATATTTCTCTGACTGTAACAGTTAAGGCTAGATCGCCACTATAAATATTATCTGCTGAAAACCAGCAATTGCAATCCATCGCAGTCAATATATACTCTGACGGAGGGAAGGGAGTAACACTACCCACGATCGAAATCTTGGGTAGTGCGGGAACGGAGCAAATATCCTGATACCAAACTTGCGTTATTTAAGTGCCAGTGATGGCATCATTGCTGGGTCGAGTTTAATTCCCAATCCTGCGGCAATTTGCATTCCATACTGCGGATCTGCGCGGAAAAAATGGCACAATTGACGCATTTGGATATCTTGACGCGCTCCACTCAAACTACCGATAATGTTGTCAACTAATCGCTGTTGGGCATCTGGTTTTAATAAGCGATACAGATCTCCCGCTTGGCTGTACTCGTCATTACCTTGATGATGGTCGTAGCGATTCGGCTCCACCGACGCTGCGCGAACGACCTTAACATGACCCAAATCCATCGCTGGCTCGACATAAGCGCAATTTTGCTTAGGTGCAGCATCGTGACTATTCGGATCGTAATTGGGAGTATTTCCGCCATTATCACCCAAAGCCATCGCGCCGTCCCGCTGGTAGTGCATGACTGGGCATTTGGGCTGATTTACGGGCAATTGTTGGTAATTGGCACCAAGGCGGTAACGCTGCGCGTCGGGGTAGGACATAATCCGCGCTTGCAGCACCTTATCAGGAGAGAAGCTAATCCCTGGCACTACATTGGAGGGCGAAAATGCCGCCTGTTCGACTTCGGCAAAGTAGTTTTGGGGGTTGCGGTTGAGTTCGAGCATCCCGATATCAATTAGGGGATATTCAGAGTGCGACCAGACTTTGGTTAAATCGAAAGGATTGTCTCGATGCTTTGCCGCCTGCTCTTCCGTCATCACCTGGATGCACACGCGCCACTTGGGGTAGTCGCCGCGTTCGATCGAGTCAAACAGATCGCGAGTAGTATAGTCGGGATCTTCCCCTGCTAACCGCGTTGCCTCTGCTGCTGGTAAGTTTTCAATCCCCTGCTGCGTTTTGAAATGGAACTTACACCAAACTCGCGAACCTCGATCGTCGATGAGGCTGAAAGTATGACTACCAAACCCATCCATGTGACGATAGCTCTTCGGCGTACCGCGATCGGAAAACAAAATGGTAATCTGGTGCAGGGCTTCGGGACTGAGCGACCAAAAATCCCACTTAGCATTCGCATCCTTACAATTCGTTTGCGGATTGCGCTTCTGGCTGTGGATGAAATCAGGAAACTTAATCGGATCGCGAACGAAGAAGACTGGTGTATTGTTACCTGCTACATCCCAGTTACCCTCCTCAGTATAGAACTTCACAGCAAAACCTCTGGGGTCGCGATCGGTATCAGCCGAACCCTTCTCGCCACCTACAGTTGAGAACCGCATCAGCATAGGAGTTTGCTTACCAATTTCTGAAAATAGTTTAGCTCTAGTGTACTGAGTGACATCGTGAGTAACTGTAAATGTCCCAAAAGCAGCAGCACCCTTAGCATGGACTACGCGCTCAGGAATGCGTTCGCGGTTGAAGTGAGCTAGTTTTTCCATGAGGTGGAAATCCTGCATCAAGATGGGGCCGCGATCGCCCGCTGTGAGACTATTCTGGTTATCGCCGACGGGAATACCATCAGCAGTGGTAATTGGATTGTGTTCGCTCATAATTGTTAGTTTCTGATTCGATCGTATTAGTCTGCGGAGGCGAACTTTACTGGCGCGTGGAGTGGTTTGAGCTACTTTGACCGGACTAGCTCGATATCGAGCGGGGCTTCATTCCGATCTATGCCTCCAAGTCGTTTAAAATCAACTGCTCGCATCTGCGATCCTTCGATTTGTCATACTATTACTTTAGGTACCATCGTCAAGTTCGTAAAGTACGCACAGATTTTGTACTAAGTATCAAAAAAAATACCGTAAATGACCAAAATTCGACATTCCCGACTCGATTGCAGTCCTGGCTGTTCGGTTGAGGCAACGATTAGCCTCATTGATGGCAAATGGAAATGTGTTATCTTGTTTCACCTATTGGATGGCACTTTGCGCTTCAATGAACTACGGCGGTTTGTGCCCACTGTCACGCAGCGGATGCTCACCAACCAGTTACGGGAGTTGGAAGCAGACGGGCTAATCACCCGAAAAGTCTATCCGCAGGTTCCCCCCAAGGTGGAGTACAGTATTTCTCCCTTGGGGCGAAGCTTGGAACCCGTACTCATGACCTTGAAAATTTGGGGTGATGCGAATATTGGTTTGTTTGCTTGCCCAGATCGATCGCTGGATCGAATATCGAATGATTTGGATCGGGTTCAGAGTTGAATAATCGGTCGATTGATGAAGAGATTGCGATTGACTATCACAGTTAAGGCTGGATCGCCACTATAAATTTTATCTGCTGAAAACCAGCAATTGCAATCGACCTGCTAAGGCAGCGCTGCGCTATCGCAGTCAATATATATTCTTGCGGCGGTTCGGGAGTAGCTAAAGATACTCGCTCAAAGTGCCAGTGGCACTCCAGTGGCTCAGCAAGTACTCTAGATCGTCAGAGAGTGCAAATGTAGCTGCTCTAGCTCAATCTTACTGCCGATCGACACCAAATTCGAGTATACTACTGTCTCCCGATCGATCCAATCTCCATCTACGCACTCCCGCTACTAGGTTCGGTTATTGCGATCGCTCAAAGTAGCTTGTACTTTTGTATACTAATATTAAGAATAATTATCCGATCGAGCGAGAAAAGTTAAGATATTCAGGAAAAGTGTAACGAAATTTAACTTTATCAGTCGATAATTATCATATTACAGATCGAGCAAGAGGAAAATATAAACTGTGAGTCAGCAACAACTCGCCCAACTGCGGCGGTACAACCCACAAGCGATTGCTAGCTATTATCATAGACGCCCTTGGCTGGTTATTTGGCGGGCAATAACGATTGTCTGGTTGTTTGCAGGATTTTTGATTGGCATATTACTCGATCGATCTGTCGGCAATACAGAAATTAACAAGTATCAACGCGCAGAACAACTGCGAGAAATCCTCACGCAATTGGGGCCAACATTTATCAAAGTCGGACAATCACTCTCCACGCGTCCCGATTTGATTAGACAGGATTACTTAGACGAGCTAATCAAATTACAAGACCAACTCCCACCGTTTGATAATGAGTTGGCGATGCAAATTATCGAAACCCAGCTCAAGCAACCTGTCGAAGAGTTGTACAAAGAAATTTCACCGCGTCCGGTTGCCGCCGCGAGTTTAGGTCAAGTTTACAAAGCTAAATTGTATAGCGGTGAAGATGTAGCGGTAAAGGTGCAACGTCCTAATCTATTACCAACTATCACCCGCGATTTGTATCTATTAAGATGGGCATCAACTTGGATAAAGCCGTTTCTACCGTTGAATTTAGGGGATAATCTGACGATCGTCGTCGATGAATTTGGAACGAAGTTATTTGAAGAAATAGACTACCAACATGAAGGACGGAATGCCGAGAAGTTTGCAGCGAACTTTCAGGACGATCCAACAGTTAAAGTCCCCTCGATTTACTGGCGATATAGTAGTCAAACCGTCCTAACTTTAGAATGGATCGATGGTATTAAACTAACCGATCTTGAAAGCATCCGCAAAGCGGGACTCGATCGCGATAAACTCATTAAAACGTGTGTTTACGCTGGTTTGAGGCAGTTATTGGAGTTTGGTTTCTTTCACGCCGATCCTCATCCGGGTAACTTATTTGCCCTCACCGACGGGCGGCTGGCATTTATCGATTTTGGGATGATGGATCAACTCACCCAAAATACCAAAGAAACGATCGCCGGATCGATAGTTCATGTAATTAACAAAGACTATCTCTCGCTCACCGATGACTTTGTAAATTTAGGGTTCCTCACCCCAGATATCGATATTTCGCCAATTATCCCCGCCCTGGAGCGCGTATTAGATAATGCGATCGGTGAAAATGTCGGTAACTTTAACTTCAAAACAATTACCGATGAATTTTCGGAATTGATGTTTCAGTACCCCTTCCGCGTTCCCGCCCAATTCTCACTGATCATTCGCTCCCTCGTCACCCAAGAAGGCATCGCCCTGAGCCTCAACCCCAACTTCAAGATCGTCGAAATCGGCTATCCTTACGTCGCTCAAAGATTGCTTAATGGCGAGACTCCCGAGATGCGCCGTCGCTTGCTTGAAGTAGTGATTAAAGATGGTAAACTTCAGTGGAAACGTCTGGAAAATATGATCGGCATCGCCCGCAGCGACAACAATTTCGATCTTTTACCTACAGCGCAATTAGGATTCCAATTTCTGATGTCTCCCGAAGGTCGATCGCTACGCAATCAGATTATCATGGCGCTAACCGAAGATAATCGCTTACATGTGAGTGAAGTTCAACAGTTGTGGAATCTAGTCAAACAGGAGCTGGAACCAGCTAAACTGCTCAATGTGGCGATCGGTGCGCTAGCGGAGAGTGTACCCAAAGCATTTGGCAATCTCTCGACAGCAGGTGTCAGTTCTCTACTCGGCTCGCTCTCCAATAGCAAGTAAATATTTATAATGTAGGCAGTGCCCTAAACCTAGATAGTGGTTGATGTCCACTATCTAGGTTTCAGTTTTTGGGAAAATATTTATTCAACGATCCTCTAGCCTTCTCCACTGTGGGGAAGGAGCAACAGCCCCTCCATTTCTTACAGCTAATTTTCATGTCAGATTTAGTTTTATTTTGGCATCGGCGGGACTTAAGAATTGTCGATAGCATTGGCTTGGCACAAGCTAGCAATACTAATGCTAGAGTCATCGGTGTCTTTTGTTTCGATCGAGCGATGCTGTCGCTGGATGTGGCTCCCGCCCGAGTTACTTATCTGGTAGGTTGCTTGAGCGCCTTGGCAGATGATTACCGTCAAGCCGGAAGTGAGTTATTATTTCTCGATGGCGATCCGATCGAGAAAATTCCCCAATTAGCTAAGGCACTCGCAGCTAAATCGGTATACTGGCATTGTGATGTCGAGCCGTATGCCAAGACTCGCGACGAACGGGTGAGCGGTGTCTTACAAGCCCAAAACATCGCAGTGCATAATAATTGGGATCAGCTTCTCCACGATCCGACAACCATTACCACTGGCAATAACCAACCCTATAGTGTCTACACTCCCTTCTGGCGGAACTGGAACAGTCGATCGAAACCAGCACCAGTAGATGTCAAATTGCCCCAGAGTCCCCTAACTCCAGCCGAAAGACAAGCACTCACCCAAGTACCGACGATCGATCTACCTACCGCTCGGGCGCTAGGATTTACCTGGGAGCAGCCGCTGGCGCAAATCCCTGGTACTAGTGCCGCCACCACAGCATTAGCAACATTCTGTCATCGATCGATCTCAGACTACGACGAACAACGCAACTATCCCGCTGCGGCTGGCACCTCGGGGATGAGTGCGGCGCTGAAATTTGGCACCATTGGGATTCGGACGGTGTGGGCGGCGACAACTACCGCGATGAAAGAAGCCCGCAGCGATGAAGCCCGAGCGGGCATCACCACCTGGCAGCAAGAAATCGCATGGCGCGAGTTTTATCAGCAGGCAATGTATCATTTCCCCAGCCTAGCCCAGGGGCCTTACCGCGACCCCTTCAAGCAGTTTCCTTGGAAAAACGACGAACATCAATTTCAAGCCTGGTGTGAGGGCAAAACGGGCTACCCGATCGTCGATGCCGCGATGCGCCAACTCAATCAAACTGGCTGGATGCACAACCGCTGTCGGATGATCGTCGCTAGTTTCCTTACCAAGGATTTAATTATTAATTGGCAATGGGGCGAACGCTATTTTATGGCACGCCTGATCGATGGGGACTTGTCATCGAATAATGGTGGCTGGCAATGGAGCGCATCGAGCGGGATGGATCCCAAACCCTTGCGAATTTTCAATCCCTATACCCAAGCCCAAAAATTCGATCGCGATGGCGACTATATTCGCGAGTGGGTACCCGAGCTAAAACCGATCGCTACCAAGCTCATCCTCAGTGGTGATATTCAACCGCTAACTCGCCATCAAATCGGCTATCCTCTACCGATCGTCGATCATAACGTTCAACAGCGATTGTTTAAAGAGCTATACGCTAGTGTCAAAGGTGCGGCAGGATAAATAGGCTTTAGGCTTTGGGTTTTAGGCTTTAGTTGTAGGGTGGGCACTGCCCACCATCAGGGTTGTAGGTATTATCTATTTAAATCATAACTGTATCCAGCCATTTATTTTCGCGGGAAATTTAATGAAAGATTGGATCGATCGAGAGATCGCGAGTTTAATCGATCGATACGGACAGGTGCCACCATTGTGGGTGATTTTTCCAGACGAGCATCCCTGTAGTATGTGCTGGCGGATGGGTTATGGTGATTCGTATCCAGAGATTTGGAATCAGTGGTGGCACGATCGGCACTTTAGTGAAGCCGAGCGGATTGCCTACTTTCAGCAGTGGACTCTGCCCGCGATGTGGCTCAAATGGACGATCTTGGCAATCTGGAATCTGCGAGATAGTGAAGATGATGCCGATGTCGATTTGACACCTTATTTCGATCGATTAGCCGCGCTGGGATTTCCTATCAAGGAAGACTACGAGCGAGATTTTCACGATCCCAAATGGTGCGGCGATGAAGAGGATCTGGATTTAGCATAAAGCTGCTTTGAGCTGCAACATTGCTAGGGTGCAGTTTATACTCGTGGGTAGTCGAGCAAATAAGCTCGATCGATTCGGATCGTCTTATCGAGTTAAATATCGATCGCAACTTGAGATGTCGATCGATCGAACCGACAGATAGCAGCAATAGACCTCAGATCGCCAGTGACTGTGATGTGGCAAGATAGAGAGTGGATTATATAAATACTTTTTACAGATGCAAACAGGCAAAAGTTCTATACTCAGTCGCGGGCGGCACTGGTTGCAGACAGGAGTGATGGCAATGCTGTTACTGACGCTCTCTGTAGGGCTGAGTGCGGCAACTCTACTCCCCTCGGGTAACGCTATTACCGACGGACAGGCGATCTTACGCTATGCACTCCCGATCGAGAATAAACCAGTGCGGGATCTGCAAAACAGTCTGGAAGATATTTCCAACCATTTGCGGGGGAAACAGTGGAGTACGATCGCCAGTGATGTTAAGAAAGCAGCAGTAGTAGTCAAAAACAAGCGAGCCGATATCCTCAAAAGTGTTCCTGAAGCCAAACAAGCCGCAGCCCAAACACTCCTAGACGACATCCAAACCCACGTAGAAGCTCTTGCTGTAGCCACAGAAGCCAAAGACAAGCCCCAAGTGCAAGCCGAACGCGCTGAGGCGTTAGCACATATTGGCACGCTCGAAGCTTCGATGGTGACTGGTTTCCCTTACACTGTACCTACTGAATATAGTAACTTACCGCAACTCCAAGGTCGCGCCACGATCGCCCTCAAAACTACCAAAGGCGATATCAACCTGACTGTCGATGGCTACAGTGCGCCAGTAACGGCGGGTAACTTCGTCGATCTCGTCAATCGGGGTTTTTATAACGATCTTGCTTTTACCCGCGCCGAAAATGATTATGTCCTCCAAATCGGCGATCCGCCAGGGGAAGAAGTCGGTTTTATCGATCCCAAAACCAAGAAATATCGGGCGGTACCGCTCGAAGTGATGGTTAAAGGCGATAAGGAGCCGATGTATGGGATTACGATGGAGGATGCTGGCAGATTTCGCGAGGAACCCGTATTACCCTTCTCGTCTTATGGTGCGCTAGCAATGGCGCGTCC
>NZ_JANMZA010000482.1:0-6064 GCF_031382685.1 Chamaesiphon sp. OTE_8_metabat_110
GTTCTGTCAAAAGCTATTTTGATTACCCAACAACAATTTTGAAATTATATGGAACATTACCAAGTTTACCAAAAGCCCGTAACCATATTGGCATCATCATTTCTGTGGCACGGGCACTCGTAATATCACCTAAATCAAAGATATCCGTCCAGCCAAAACTCTGGAGTAATTCTGTGACTTTTGACTTAGCATCTACATCATTTCCGCTGATAAATACTGTATGGTTGCCGTCTGCCAATTGTTTTGGATCGACCATCATTTGACAATTCATGGTGTTGAGAGTTTTCACCACTTTGGCATCTGGAAATGCTGCTTGGATTTTCTCTCCCAATGATGTTGTATCGGTTGCCAGAGATTTGGGTGGCATTCCCTGCGAGAAATCCAATTCATTGGCAACATCAATCAAAATCTTATTCTGTAAATTCTCAACGCCAGCAATTTTTAGGGCTTCTAATGATGCCATGCCATGAGTCGCATTAATGACGATCTCGCCCTGAGCGGCGGCGGCGGCAAATGTCGCCACGGTTGCTTTATTTCCCACAGCAGTCAGCCAGTCGCTCAGACTACCAGCCCAGCCTTTGGCTTCATCTAACTTATTTGGATCGCGGGTGCCTAAAACGACATCATGACCCAATTCAACTAATTTTTTTCCGAGTGTTTGACCGACGATTCCAGAACCGATAATAGCTACTTTCATCTTAATTTTTATAGATTAGTGACTTGCTCCAATCCTATCAGTCCTTAGTTTATAATTCAAATCAATACTTTAAATAGAGTCTATTTGTTAAATGGATTTACGAAACTTCGATCTCAATTTATTAGTAGTTCTCCATACGCTGATTGCCGAGCGGAGCGTTTCCAATACAGCTAAAAAGCTTCATCTGAGCCAACCTGCTACTAGTGCAGCTTTAAAACGCTTGCGGGTAGCCTTGGACGATCGAATTTTGGTACGCGATGGTTTACAGATGGTATTAACACCCAGAGCGGAAGAATTATTCGCACCGCTAACAGCAATTTTGGGTGAGATCGATCGCACTCTTACTGCTAGCGAAATCTTTAATCCAGCGAAGGTAGAACGCACAATGCGGATTGCCACCAATGACTATGGGGCGTTTATTCTAATTCCACCCTTGATGAATCGGCTCCAATCAATCGCTCCGAATATCGATGTCGAAGTCTGGGAAATCGGACGCGATGCGATCGCCGCACTCAAAGAAGGGAAAATAGACCTAGCGATCTGCGATGGTTGGACATTAAAACAATGTCAATGTACTGAAGTTCTGTTCTCGGAAACCTTTACCTGTCTAGCTCGTGCCGAGCATCCCCGCATTCAGGGGGAATTAACAATCGATCGATATTTAGCCGAAGAGCATATTCTCGTTTCACCGCGTGGGCGGGTGCGGGGACATGTAGATGCAGTACTCGCACGGCAAGGCTGGGAACGCAGAGTGCGGTTGACTTTACCGCATGTTTTAGCCGTACCAGCGGCAGTTTCGGCAACCGATTGCATTGTGACGATCGCCTCCCGGATTGCCCATCAGCTTGCAGCTAGTTACGATCTTCAGATCTTATCGCCGCCAATTGATGTTGGTGACTTTCAGGTAGCAATGGCTTGGCGATCGGCATTAACTAACGATCTGGCGATTCAATGGTTGCAGGGTGAATTACGATCGATCTGTGCGGAAATATAATTGAGGGTGAGATGATTTAATTCTAGTTACTGCTGTATTATCTAAAAATGTATAGCGCGAGATACACCTCCCCCATCAATTATGATACGATCGTTTTAATGTCTTTTCAAGCAACTCGCGAACACCCGATTCTGTCGTAGCAATAATTGAGAATGGAGTCAATAAATTTTGAATTATTAAGGTATGTAAGTACTGGTTTTTGAAAAATAGTTAAAAAAACATGTAAATTATCAACCTCGATCTTTACATATCTCTACAAAAAAGCCCTCATGTGAGGACTTTTTAAAAACAAATTAGTAACTCAATATCTACAGTTTCACTTCGATATCTACACCTGCTGGCAGGTCTAACTTCATTAAGGCATCGATCGTTTTTGCGGAAGGATCTTTAATATCGATGATGCGGCGATGGGTGCGAGTTTCAAAATGTTCGCGCGAATCTTTATCAACGTGGGGCGATCGCAAGACACAATAGATCCGGCGGCGAGTAGGTAATGGAATCGGCCCGATCGCGGTTGCACCAGTTCTGTTGGCTGTTTCCACAATTTTGTCACATGAGGTATCTAGCAAACGGCGATCGAATGCTTTGAGACGAATCCGAATTTTCTGTTGAGCGATGGTAGCCATAATTTTTTTAGGTTTGAGTTGTCAAGGTACGGGAATAAACGATGAATAAATAATTCATCAGACACAAAGATAGAGATACACACGAGGTATATCTCTATCTAAAATTTAGGTAATTAACCTACTTGATAATTTTGGCGACTACACCAGCTCCGATCGTCCGACCGCCTTCACGAATTGCGAAGCGCATTCCTTGTTCGATCGCGACTGGGTTGATCAGTTCTACGGTCATTTTGACCCGATCTCCAGGCATGACCATCTCCGCAGCACTACCATCATCGGCAGTAAAAGCTTGGATGTTGCCAGTTACGTCAGTTGTCCGGACGTAAAACTGAGGACGATAGCCGGGGAAGAATGGCGTCTTGCGACCACCTTCTTTGTCGGTCAACACGTATACTTCACCTTCAAATACGGTGTGAGGCTTGATACTACCTGGTTTAGCAATTACCATGCCGCGTTCGATGTCGGCTTTTTGGATACCGCGCATCAGTACGCCGACGTTATCGCCAGCCAAACCTTCATCGAGGGATTTTTGGAACATTTCAACACCAGTGATCGTGGTGCTACGCGTGTCTCTGATCCCAACGATTTCGACGTTTTCGCCAACTTTGACTTTTCCACGTTCGATCCGTCCGGTAGCTACCGTACCCCGACCAGTGATCGAGAAGACGTCCTCAACTGCCATCAAGAAGGGTTTGTCGATCTCCCGTTCTGGAGTAGGAATATAGTCATCGACTGCGGCCATCAAGTCGTAGATCTTGTCTACCCACTCGTTTTCACCTTGGATGGTTTTGGGATTGGCAATCATTTGCTCGACAGCTTTGACCGCAGAACCCGAGACGATGGGGAGATTGTCACCATCGAAGTCGTAGGAAGTTAGCAGTTCGCGGATTTCCATTTCGACGAGTTCGAGTAGCTCTTCGTCATCTACTAAGTCGGTCTTGTTCATGAACACGACTAGACGCGGTACGCCAACTTGTTTTGCCAAGAGGATATGCTCGCGGGTCTGGGGCATGGGGCCATCTGCTGCGGAAACGACGAGGATACCGCCGTCCATTTGTGCCGCACCAGTGATCATGTTTTTCACATAGTCAGCGTGTCCGGGACAATCTACGTGGGCGTAGTGACGAGTTACCGTTTCGTATTCTACGTGAGCGGTATTGATGGTGATCCCACGCGCTTTTTCTTCAGGAGCAGCATCGATTTCGTCATACTTCCGCGACTTAGCTGCACCAATTGCCGCTAAGGACATGGTGATAGCTGCGGTCAGGGTAGTTTTACCGTGGTCAACGTGACCGACTGTACCGATATTGACGTGGGGCTTATTTCTTTCAAACTTAGCGCGTGCCATGAATAATTTCCTTAATTCCTCTTTAGATTGTAATGAGATTGCCAATCCCGAGCTGCGGTTATGGAGTGACTGGTCTTAACCAGTTACTCCATAATATCCGTTTGCGACGGACACTAGCGATCTCTGCTGCTCTGCTGGAGAGCCTAAATCGACTGATGTCGTTTATTTCCCTTTGTTTTTGGTGACGATCGCTTCAGCAACGTTGCGAGGCACTTCATCATAATGGCTGAATTCCATTGAGAAGATACCACGACCTTGGGTATTAGAGCGAATGTTCGTTGCATAACCAAACATTTCGCCCAGTGGCACCTTAGCTGCAACTTTGGAGATATTTGCTGCGGCTTCTTGACCTTCGATCTGACCGCGACGAGAGTTAAGATCGCCGATGACATTCCCCAAGAAGTTGTCGGGAACTTCAACTTCGACCTTCATCACTGGTTCGAGCAATGTCGGTTGAGCTTTCATGACGGCTTCTTTAGTTGCGATCGAAGCCGCAATCTTAAATGCCATTTCATTGGAGTCAACTTCATGGTAAGAACCATCGATCAGGGTGACTTTGAGGTCGATCACTGGATACCCAGCCAAGATCCCCGACTCGCAGGTTTCTTTGACGCCTTGCTCGATCGGGTTGATGTACTGTTTGGGTACCGAACCACCGACGATTTTGGAGACGAACTCCAAACCGCTACCGGGTTCGCTAGGGGAAATCTCGATCACGACGTGACCGTAGTTACCACTACCACCACTTTGTTTGATGTACTTACCTTCTTGCTTGACACTCTTACGAATGGTTTCGCGATAAGCCACCTGTGGCGCACCGATGTTGGCTTCGACACCAAACTCGCGCAGCATCCGATCGACCAGAATTTCGAGGTGAAGTTCGCCCATTCCCGCAATTACGGTTTGGTTGGTTTCAGCATCGGTATGGACGCGGAAGGTGGGATCTTCTTGGGACAAGGAGATCAGCGCCTTGGAGAGTTTCTCCATGTCCTGCTTGGTCTTCGGTTCTACCGCCAGTGAGATCACTGGTTCGGGGATGAACAGCGATTCTAGAATGACGGGGTTGTCTTCATCGCACAAAGTATCACCCGTGAAGGTGTCTTTGAGTCCGAGGACGGCTCCCAAGTCACCAGCGCGCAATTCATCTACTTCCTGGCGATCGTCAGCTTTGAGAATAATCAACCGGGAAATCCGTTCTTTCTTACCCTTAGTGGGGTTCAAGACGTAAGTACCAGTTTTGACTACTCCAGAGTAGACCCGGATAAAGGTCAGACGACCGTATTTATCCGCCATGATCTTAAATGCTAGTGCTGCAAACGGTTCATCGTCGTTAGCATGACGCTCGACTTCGATCGTTTCATCATCGACATCTTTACCTTTAATTGCCGGAACTTCAGTCGGGCAAGGGAGATAATCGATTACTGCATCCAGCAAGGCTTGGACACCCTTGTTCTTGAAGGCAGAGCCACAGAACATCGGTACCATCGTACCCGCGATCGTGCCTTTACGAATGGCGGCTTTGACCTCAGCTTCGGAGATTTCTTGACCTTCGAGATATTTCTCGGTCAATTCATCTGAAGTATCGGCAACAGATTCCAATAGTTTCAAGCGAAACTCGTCCGCTTTGGCTTGGAGATCGGCTGGAATATCGCGTTCTTCGATATCCTTACCCATGTCATCCATCGCGTAAAACGCGCGCATCGTCACTAGATCGATCACTCCAGCAAAATCGCCTTCAGCGCCGATCGGAATTTGGATGGGTACCGCGTTAACGCGCATCCGATCGAGGATTTGGTCGTAAACTTTGAAGAAATTCGCACCCGTGCGATCCATCTTATTCACAAAGACGATCCGAGGCACTTTATAGCGATCGGCTTGTCGCCATACCGTCTCCGATTGAGGCTGAACGCCACCAACGGAGCAGAATACAGCAATTACACCATCGAGTACCCGCATCGAACGTTCGACTTCGATCGTAAAATCTACGTGTCCTGGAGTATCGATGATATTGATCTTATGATCTTTCCAAGTCGTACTGATTGCGGCTGCGGTGATGGTGATTCCACGCTCTTGCTCTTGCACCATCCAGTCGGTGGTGGCAGTTCCTTCGTGAACTTCGCCGATCTTATGGACAACCCCAGAATAATATAGTATTCTCTCGGTCGTGGTTGTCTTACCCGCATCAATGTGGGCTGCAATCCCGATGTTGCGTACTTTCTCAAACGGGACGGTACGTGGCACAATTACCTCCTAACTTGTCGGCTGCCGATAATAAATTTGTTAATCTTTACTAAGATTGTAGACGTTTTTGGGGACACTCGCGCGATCGCAGTGCCCCCAAATAGAGTGAAAACCGAATCGGTTTAGTAACGGTAGTGCGCGAAGGCTTTATTTGCTTC
>NZ_JANMZA010000637.1:0-8396 GCF_031382685.1 Chamaesiphon sp. OTE_8_metabat_110
AACAGCACGGGTGCATCGAATCTGCCTGCCGTAATAATTGACTTATCGTAAGATAAAGCGTGTTCCCAATCGAAGGCAACCGCTAATTCTTGGTTTGTCACGATCGAAGCCACCGTTTATGCTCAGGTTAATTTAATTTTACTACAGCGATTTTAGTCAAGATCCGTATGCAAAAAGATTACACTCATTTACGTAGTGTCTCCACAGGAGCATCGATAAGATTTGCGATATGATGGGGACTTCTAAGCCGACTCTTTAATTCAAATTCTATCGAGAATCCGATCGGTGAATAATAACGATACAAAACGAATTTCACGATTGACGGCGATCGTTACCCAATTGCAGACTAAAAGACTGGTGACTGCACCCGAACTTGCCGCCAAATTTTCAGTAAGTGTCAGAACGATTTATCGAGACATTAGGGCATTGGAACAAGCGGGCATTCCACTTTATGTTGAAGAAGGTAAAGGCTACAGCCTGATGGAGCATTATCGGCTTCCGCCTGTGATGTTTACCGAAAGCGAAGCAAATGCTTTAATCATTGCCGAACAATTAGTTCTAAATAATAAAGATTCCTCTTTGATAAAAGATTATTCGGCAGCGATTGATAAAATTAAATCTGTGTTAACTCTAAATATCAAAGATAAAGCCAACTTACTTACCGATCGAACACAATTTACCCAGATCGAGAATATCGAACGAACGAGTAGTAATTTGTCGATTCTACAATTTGCACTGACCAACTTTTTATTGACAAAAATCGAATATGTAAATGAAGTCAATGAGACTACAGATAGAACCATCGAGCCATTTGCTTTATTGAGCGTGCGATCGAATTGGTTATTGGTGGCGTGGTGCCTGTTGCGTCAGGAGTTTAGGTATTTTCGACTCGATCGGATTAAAAAAATAGAAATACTTTCCAAAACATTTACTCCTCACGATCTGACCTTGCAAGAATATTTCGACCGATACCACTGATTTTTGTTCGAGCACCCCTGACATAGGGTTGTCATTACTCCATCCTATACTGGTGGCACATCCTTAAAAGTACAGGAAATATCGAATGATGATTAATGCAATTTCAGCTTTAAATTGGTTTGGAGTGCTATTTGCTTTTGTTGTCTACTTTTTGCTTGCTGTTGTTTGGTATACGGTTCTGTTCAAAAAACAGTATACGATTTCATTGGGGAAAGAGAATGAGCCACAACAAAGTTTGACTCCTATTTTCATTGTAGGGCCAGCAATCTGTACCCTAATAGTTACACTTACTAGTGCGATTTTGATGAATGCTCTGAACGTAGAGTCTTATCAAGATGCACTGGTGTTTGCGATAGTTGTGGGATTTGGTTATTTAGTTGCCAATACCGTCGATATCGCCATTAACCCGAATATTCCCCGACCACTCCTTTACGGAGCAATCAGTGGTTCCTATCATTTAGTTGGTATTTTGATGGTGAGTATGATTCTGGTTTCAATCAGATAGCGATCGTGCAAAATTTGGGGTGATATCCGGAAACTTTCTGGAGATCGCGCTATTATGGAGCGATATTCGGAAAGTTTGGACGAGTCATCAGAGTTTGCACCGATCTTTTTCCGGATATCATCCCCATTTTCAGGGAATAGGCGAAAAGTTTCCGCCTAATAAATAGTTAGACTGCTTGAGATTTCACGATGGATAAAATACCTGAAGACATGCGTGCTTTCATTGATTTGCGGATTCGGGAAGGCTTCGATTCAGTCCACGAAATTATTGAAAGTGCTTCACACTATGCGCTAGAAACACTCGAACGCAGTAATCTACGTACAGAAATTAACCGCGTCGTTGCTGATTCACTGGTTAAATATCGAGCCGAGCAGGGTACTTGGGGATCCCTAACAGACTGCGATCGCTTAGACAAAGCATTTGCATCTCTTAACTGCCAAGGTATTGTAGCTCGACAAAACTTCAGTTGCTGTAACAACTGTGGATTTACCGAAATCTGGGATGAGGTTGAGCAGGAAGAAAAGCATCAATCGATTGAAGGATATGTCTTCTACCACTTGCAATTCACTGAACGAGCAATTAAAACTGGGCAACTGCTGCTCGCCTATGGGTGCATTGAGGAAGAGGAAACAGATCTTACAAGAGTTGCCAACAGGATTGTTGTAGAGCTTCGACGGTTTGGATTGGATGCAAAATGGCAAGGGTCGGCTGACTACCCAATCATTGTTGAAAATATCATGTGGCAGAAACGACGCTAGAATAAGTGGCGAAACTAGTCTTTAGGCCACAAATAATTGCGTAAGCAATACTGATGTTGCCAAAACCTGATGTCGATCGATTTCGGTAATCGATCGCGATTTGAGGAATTGCAATAAATGGTCGATCGATTCTGATGATAGAGTTGAGAGGTACAAATAATAGTCTTCCAGTTCCAAATGCCAATACCTCAAGTCGTCATTGATACTAATGTCATTGTTGCTGGGTTGAGGTCTAGACGTGGTAATGCATTTCAGTTGCTGTCACTCATTGATACAGAACAATTTGACATACACTTGTCAGTACCTCTTGTACTGGAATATACGGAGGTTTTGCTACGGGAGCTACCAAATCTCTATCTAAATCGTGATGAAGTCGATGACCTAATCGATTTCTACTGTGCAGTGGGAGTACCTCATGAAATTTTCTTTCTGTGGCGACCATTCTTGCGCGATCCAAAAGATGAGATGGTACTGGAGCTTGCAGTTAAAGCAGGATGTGAGAGTATAATTACATATAACACCCGTGACTTTGCAGGTATTGAGCAGTTTGGCTTGAAGCTACTTGAGCCTTCAGAGTTTTTGCGCCTGATAGGAAAGTTGCCATGAGTATTGTTCGAGTTCAGATTCCTGACTCATTACACAAAAGTCTATCCGATCTTGCTGGTCGTGATGGGATTTCTATCGATCAGTTTATATCTACTGCGATTGCCGAAAAGCTCTCAGCTTTGATGACCGAGAATTACCTCAAAGATAGGGCTGGAAGAGGTAATCGGGCAAAGTATGAAGCAATCTTAGCAAAAGTTCCCGATGTGGAGCCAGAAGAATATGACAGGATACCGACTGTCTAACAAGCCCGTTGCACACCGACCGTATTGATTTTCTTCGTTAAGTCCGAAAATTTACTGGCGGCGGGTGAACGGGGGCGTTAGACAGAATTACGATCGATCGATTCCTTTAAGGGAGATGTAACATAGCCGTTTCTAACTGAAGATCGCTCCCAAAGACCCTAAATGGGTTCTATAAATTGAAAAGAACTTTCAACCCCTCTTGAAGCTCGGCAGGCGATCGACCCAGTAGATTTTCCAGGTCGGGGCTGACCTTTGCTTCCTGACCGTTTTTGATGTCTGTGAGAAAACCTACGACCCGCTGCACCATAATTTCCGGTACGCCACGCTCTTTCATTTGCGACTCAAATACCGATTTTTCAATAGATATATAATCGACCTTCTTACCTGATAAATCAGACAGGGTATCTGCAACATCTTCAAAAGAATATGATTCGCTGCTTGTAAGTTGGTAGATGCGGTTACTGCGATCGCCTTCTAACAATACATTTGCAATCGCTTCTCCCATTTCGCTTCTCAGGGCAAAAGCAACTCGTCCGCGCTCGGTTGGTAAATTAATCCCCGTATCAAAAACTTTTGCCCCCACGAACTGTGGAATTGTATCCATATACAAGACATTGCGAAATAGAATATAGTTCAACCCACTCGCTTTGATGCAATCTTCCGTCTGAAAATGACCCTTCATCAACTTGTTTACTAAAGTGTTGGGATCTTTCAAATTCCGACTGGTGTAGGCGATACATTGAACCCCAGCATTTTTAGCGGCATCTACGACATTTTGGTGTTGCCGCAGGCGATTTTCTTCATCCGTTCCAGCGATAAGTAATACTATTTCGATCCCCTGCATTGCATTGTCAAGCGAAGCTGGATCGTCGTAGTTACCGACGCAGATGTTTACACCTTTTTCCTTTAAGGCAGATGCTTTACTTTCGTCGCGCACGAGTGCGGTAACTTGGTTTGCAGATGTCTTTTTCAGTAGATGGTTGATTACTGCTGTCCCTAACTGTCCGGTGGCTCCTGTTACTAAAATCATGATTGCTCTCCTTTGTTTAGTTTTGTTTGTATTTCGATCGCTATGATCCAGTCGCATCCACATGAGGTCTAAACGTCCAGTTGATGCGTTCGCCAACCGGACGAGCGGTTTTCGGCACCGCGTGAACCCAGTCTTCTTGACAGCCAGGGAGCATGATTAATAAAGACCCACTCTCTAGCTGGTAGTCAGCGGTTTGCCCGCTCTCCTTGTGCCGCAGCTTAAATTTGCGAGTACTACCCAAGCTTAAAGAGGCGATCGCGGGTCGTTTACCGATTTGAGGGAAATCATCAGAGTGCCAGCCGATCGAGTCTTTGCCTGTGAGATAGCGATTACCGACGGCAAAATTGAACTTAAATCCACTCAATGCGTGAATGCGATCGCGGGCTTCTAGCAGGAATTCCGGCCAGGGAGCCGCCTTAATTTGGGTATCGCGATATGCGTAATGCAGGTCGTCGCCAAAGAGGGATTCCTCACGCGGTACGGGAATTAATTTGCCATACATGTTGATTTCGCCCCGCGTCCATGCCAGTTGCTGAGACTTTTGAAACCAATCGAGGTTATCTAAAGAGTTGAGAAAATTTGGGTAAAACAGAACGGGTGGCTTTATTTCGGTTAGCCAACTAGTCATGCTACATCTCCTGTGATTATTAATCCTTTATAAATGTCAGAATAGTAAATAGTTAACTTAGAAAATAAGGAGTAATGCTCATTGGACGAGATCGATTGGGATGAGTTTACTAAGGTTGAGCTTCGCGTTGGTCGCGTTATAAATGCCGAGCCATTTCCTGAAGCCCGCAAACCTGCCTACAAGTTGCTGATTGACTTCGGCGAGGAGATCGGAATCAAAAAGTCCTCCGCACAAATAACAAACCTTTATCAACCTCAAGAGCCGATCGACAAGTTGGTAGTTGCTGTGGTCAACTTTCCCAAAAAGCAGATCGGTTCCTTCATGTCTGAGTGTCTGGTTACTGGGTTTTGTAACGAGAGCGGAGAAGTCGCGCTGTGTGTGCCCGATCGACCTGTTCCTGTTGGCACAAAACTCCTTTAAATGAACTGCTATTTCTTTACTGATATGCACCGAGGGCTGCAATTGAACCTGACGATTCTCGTTCCGAGAGGCTACGCCAACGGCACCATCAGAAACATGGGCATTGCTGGCTTGGGGTATGATTTAGCGACCGCCGCTAAGGCGGCGCGCAAGCTTCGAGCGGTATTCGCATTGTTCGATCGCAACTATTAATTGATTATTTTTCTATTTCAGCAATACCGGAAGCGCAAGCGGAGCGAGCAAGCCATGATGGGGGATTTCTGGCACGATCGTACCTGGTACGAGCCGCATCGCTGGAAAACGCTTTGCAACGCGGGTGACTGCCTCACGCAATTGCAGACGAGCGAGTAACGGCCCGATGCAATAGTGAGCACCGTAGCCGAACGTCAAATGCTGGCGGGCGTTCCCACGCGGACATTGGAGTTTTTCCGGCTCGTTAAATAGAGCGGGATCGCGGTTTGCCGCACCATAAGATACCCAGACGATCGCACCCTGGGGAATGGGTACACCGCCGACAACAGTATCCACGGTGACACGTCGATATAAGCCCATCACCGATGTATCGTGGCGCAAGAGTTCATCGACGAGATTGTCGGTATCCATCGTACCTGCGGCGATCGCATCCCAATATTCACGCCGCTCCAACAGCGAACGTAAAGCATTAGCGATCGTATTAATCGTGGTTTCGTGTCCGGCAAAGAAAACGACAGCAACGTCCGCGACTAATTCATCTTCTGACAAATCGTTTTCCCCAGCAGCGCGACCCGCGACCAACGCGGAAATCAAACCCTCATCTGGCGTTATGGCTTTTTGAGCAATCTTTTCGCGCATGTAGTTATCCAACTCCCGCAAACCTTGAGCTGCGGCAACTTGCACCTCGACAGGTAAGCCTGGTGTCTGGAAAGCAATCAGCGCATCCGACCAGCCACTCAACTTCGCAGCATCTGCCAGGGGCACACCCAGTAAACGGCAGATCGTTTTCAGGGGTAACGGTTTGCACAAGGTCTGGAGCAGGTCGGTTTGAGTGCCGGAAGTCTCGATCGCATCGAGCATATCTTCAACATCGGCAATCACAGTCGGAGCGAGTGCCTGAGTGCGCTTGGGCGTGAACGCCGCCATCAACGGGTCGCGTAAGCGGCTATGGAGCGGCTTGTCTACGTTAATCGGGTTGTAAGCAAACAGTGGCGATGAAAGTGAATAAATTGCACTAGCTTCAGGTGCGATATGTAGTCCCGCGCTAAAAGCCTCGGACGAGGCGAAGGTCGCGGCATCGCCTAAAACGTCGTGAACTTCTTGCCACCGCGTCACGGCGTAAACATGCAGTGCGGGTAGGAATGTCACGGGAGCTTCCTCACGCATCTGCGCCATCAGCGCGAATCGATCGGCGGTAAATTGCGGGTTACTCGGATCGAACTGTTCGGCGGCGGTTGGATGTGACATTAGGTTGATGGGTTGCTTACGAATAGTATTGACAGCATATTGTCAATACTCGCATCCTAACTGATTGACAGTATATTGTCAATCGTCAATTTGCATTCTCTGAGTAATTGCTTCTAGAAGCGTTACAGCACGCGCGATCTGTTGTTCGTCAAAGTCTTGGGCGATCGCATTTGTCGATTGCCATTCGCGCTCTAACGCATCGTGATATGTCGATCTACCTGCGTCCGTGAGCAGCAAGTGCATCGCGCGGGCATCCCCAGGATTTTTGACGAACTCAACCAGACCATCCCTAGCCATGTCGTCAGCGAGTCGTTGGACGGCTTGCCGCGTTAAGCCCATATACCGCGCTAATTCGCTGACAGTGACTGGCTTTTCCAGTGCGAATAGATCGCTGAGTGTTTGCCATCGAGCATTGGTGATGCCCGTACCTTTCATTAGGCGTGTGCCAGATTTTTGCACCGTTGCGTTCATCCGAATTACGGCGCGAATCAGATCGGTTAAAGCGTTCGATGCAGGCGTTTTTTTGTGATGGTAAAAAGGCACGTTCTTGTTTCCCGCAATTCGGGCAGCGATTTGACAGAGCCAACGCTACGCGATCGGATTATCGGTAAGCATTGCGCTCTACTTCTGTTGATACCACGATCTCGGAGTCTTGTCAGGGAGTCACGCTCGCCATTCCAATCCAGATATCCAGCTAACCAGCAGAGAGCTGTGCCACCATTTCAGCACGAGAGGAGACTTCCAGCTTCCGAAACATGCGCTTGAGAGCTTGCTTAACAGAATTTTCAGTAATCCACAGCTCAGTACCAATTTCGGCATTCGTGCGCCCCAAAGCAACTAGTTCGACAATTTGCAATTCACGCGCTGTCAATAGCTGAATTTTGCCAGATGGGGATAACGATTTTCCGGCGGAAACACTAGGCGACCGCGTTGTTGCCGCCCACATCGATAAGTGCAAACAAATCCCACTCAAATCGGCGAGATTTTGGGTGTCGAAAGCAGGCATCGACTTATCGCGAGTGCAACCTGCCATACCTACCAATTGACCCCGAACGACAATTGGCCCCGCCATTACATGCCAGTGATCGGGACGCGGACAAATCATCTTCCAAACCTTGGGTGATGTCACCAATCCTTCATGTACGGGTGCGTGACGCTCTGTAAGATAACGGGCGACGGGATTAAACTCGATCGATAGGGCAACCTTGAGAATTTTCTGAAGGTTAGGGTTTAACTGTGAAAATTGGTCGAAGAAAAAAACACCCGATCGATTAGCTGCAAAGTGTTCGCCTAGTTTTGACGTGACATCTGCTTTTAAATTTCGTTCGTCTTTGACCGAATCGATCGCTGTGAATAAAGGCTGTAAGGAGGCAACCATAGTTTCAAAAGAGTACCCGATCGAGGACTATGCGCGGGCAGGTTTCCACTTTTATTATAGACACATCAGCTTTATTACTTTCATCACTAGGAAATCAGTTTATGACTAGCTCCCCAAAATATACTCTTGGTTTAATCTTTTATCCCGGCATGACAGCTCTCGATATTATCGGGCCACAGCAGGTTTTAAGCCCGCTTCCTGGTGTCAAGACTTATCGGATCTGGAAAACGCTCGACCCTATTACAACCGACGACGGTATGGTGGTTTTACCAGATACCACCTTTGACAATTGCCCCCGCTTGGATATTATCTGTATCGGTGGCGGGATCGGACAGGCGGCAGTAGAAGACGATCCAGAGCTACTAGCATTTCTACGGAAGCAAGGCAGCACCGCTAAATTCATTACTTCTG
>NZ_JANMZA010000488.1:0-9545 GCF_031382685.1 Chamaesiphon sp. OTE_8_metabat_110
GTAGCTTTAGACTTTATCAATCGCTATCCTAATACCTTAATCTTAACTGCTGCCGATAGCGATGCGGGTGGCTTGCAAGTTACTGACGTAGCCGATGCCACCAAGCCCGTCGGCACAATTAATAATAACCCGACAACTACCGCACGTCCGATCCCACAAGATGGTAAAACAGGGGCTGGTACACTCCCATTTATCGCCGCTCCCGATGCGAATGGAAATGTATTTCCCTTTGCAGTGGCTTGGGCTGGTACGCCAGATTTTAGCGGTTCGATCGTTTCTAAAGCACACGGTCTTAACTCGGATAAATTGCCTGCGACTGTAGACAATACGGTCATGTATGAGTTGATGTACGAGACATTATTCGAGAAAGAATTAACCTCGCGCAATCCGGCACCGACTAAGGCTCCAGCCGCGACTAAAGATACTGGTAACGTCATCTTTATCCATCCCGATGGTACTGGACCGTCCCACTACATGGCATTGCGGAATGTCGATAAAGGGCCAGATGGTCGCTTGAACTGGGATAATATGTCTAATGCGGGGGTCTACCTCGGACACCTAGAAAACCAGTTGAGTGCTACTTCTAATGCAGGTGCAGTCATCCACGCAACTGGGACGAAGGTATTTAATGAGTCCTTCGGTTTGCAAGAAGACAACTCTCTAGTTAAACCTGGTTCGGGCAATACAGGTAAAACCATCTTAGAAGAAGCGATCGAAGCTGGTAAAGCTACCGTGCTGATTCAGTCTGGACATCTTGCCGAGCCTGGTTCGGCGGCGTTTGCTGCCAAAACCACCAATCGCGATGGTAACGAAATTCGGGCGCGGGATAAATACGCCGAAATCATCGAGCAGGTGATTCGTTCTGGTACTAATGTGATTTTTGGTGGTGGTGAGCTATACATGCTACCCAAAGGTACGACTGGATTTCACGTCACTGCGGCGGTAGATGCTTCTGAAAGCAGCCCACAACGTCGCCCGACGACTAACCTCATCGATTTAGCCAAGTCGCTCGGATACACGGTAGTGTACACCGAAGACCAAATGAATCAGGTTGTAAATAGTGCCAAGCCACCAGAGAAAATCCTCGGTGTATTTGCAGCGGTCAATACTTATGACGATCGCACCGAAGAAGCATTGGGATTGAATACAGCCAGTCCTAAGCCGCTGTATGTAGCCACAGCTCCGACTGTCGCCGAAATGCTCGAAGCATCGCTAAAGATCGTCAAACGCGATCCTGATGGCTTCTTTGCTGTCGTCGAAGAAGAGGGTACCGACAACTTCGCCAATAATAATAACGCGGCTGGCACGATCGAAGCTATGCGCCGCGCTGATGCCGCAATTGGTGTCGCTCAGAAATATGTCGATACCCAAGACCCCAACACCTTGGTAATTACGGCGGCTGATAGCGATGCAGGCGGTCTACAGGTCTACCAGTACGCTCCATACGCTCGTCCGGCTGGTAATATCACGACAGATTTCGCGCTCAAGGACAGTGAAACTCAAGTTCCGTTTATCGGCATCAACCCAACTACCACCAACACTACTCGCGCCTTCCTCGATGGTGCTAATGGTAGTACCGCCAGTACAGAGTTCCCCTGGAAACCATTTAGTGCCAAAGATAGTATCGATGGCCCGATGGGTAACTTCGGGGTGAGCTGGGTCGGAACGCCGGACTTTCCTGGTAGTATCGTCGCTAAAACATACGGTTTAAATGCCGATAAATTGCCCAGCACCCTCGACAATACCGAGATCTACAACCTGATGTACAAAACATTGTTTGGTACTTCCAGTCAGCAAACCTTAGTACCCGGAACTGCTGGTGCTGATGACTTAGTAGCTGGCAAGACACCAGGCTTTGATGGTGTTAACGACCTCGTATTCACAGGTGCAGGTAACGATAAAGTGGATGTCCCAATTGCTGGATCGATCGCTGGGAATAACCGGATTGACTCTGGCAGTGGTGCAGACACGATTTTTGTTGCTAATAACGATCGCGTCTTTGGTACGGCTGGCGACGATACCCTCGATGCTACCGATGCCAAAGACTATCGGATCTCCGGCGGTGCTGGTAATGATACCCTGTTCCTCGGTGCAAATGGTCGCGCTCTAGGTGGCGACGGTAACGACAAGTTATTCGCTGGTAGCGGCGGTAATAACCTCCTCTCCGGCGGTGCTGGTGCCGACCAATTCTGGATTGCCAATGCCGAAATTCCTGGTGCGGCGAATACGATTGTGGATTTCCAAATCGGTACCGACGTAATCGGAATTCAGGGTGCCAAGAGCTTGGGGATTAGTGCAACCAGTCTGAAATTGACTCAAATTGGTGCGGATACTAGCATCAACTTTGGCTCTCAAACCTTGGCAATCCTGACCGGAATTCAAGCGAGTAGCTTAACTCCTGGTAATGCTAGCCAATTTGTCTTTGCCTAACCGCAAAGAAACTTTCCTGTTAAAACTACCAGGCAAAATAAGTAACTAACGTTATTTGTTTTGCCTGTTTTTTTGATTTCAATGGGATGATTTTGTGGTTCATCAGTGGCGATAGTCAGTTGTCCACTGATGTTCTGGACGATAAAAATATATTAAGATTCATTAAAGGAGTAATGTAAACAACCTCGATTATCGTCAACTCCTTGACATCCCGATTTGGATTCAATTGCTATGACCGCAGAATCTCAGCCTAAATTGCCACTCAAATTTCGATTCGATCGCCAGCTTTGGCAGCGATTTGTTGAAGTTGCCCAACCTTACTTCTATCCACCAGGGCCGAGAAGTTCGCTTCAGTTTCTATTTCTAATTTTAACACAACTAGTATTTGTTGTTGCGTTTACCTTCTTTTTTGTTGTCGCCCTCGCCTTAATTGGCTTTCAGTTTGCGCCTAAATTTTTTGCAGGGTTAGTCAATGAGATCATCTATCTCAAGTTTCTATCTAGCCTGGGCAAAAGCTCTGTAGAAATATTTCAAAATCTCCTCACATTTACGCCTGCTTATATATTTTTGGTCTTGCTTGTCATTAGTAGTGGCATTTTCTATGCTTATCGACGTAAACTCAGAGGACGAGAAAAGCAATGGCTAGTATTAGGACTATTACTTTTTCTGGCATTCGTAGTCAGTAGTCTAAATGTGCTACTTAGCTATGTTTTTCGATTTATCGACAATGCTCTCAATGGGAGAAATCCTGAAGTATTCTGGCAATTTTTAGGTGTGTATGGTATCACCCTAGTCGTTGCGATTCCCATTATAATTATTTATCGTTACACGCGTCGCAAGCTAGCTTTGTTCTGGCGAGAGTGGCTGGCAAATACCTTTTTGAAGGATTATTTTAGCAACCGAACCTACTACGAACTAGACTCCAATGCCGCGAATACAGATATCGATAATCCAGATCAACGGATGACTGAAGATGTCAATTCTTTTACAACTACTATCTTAGACCTGATTTTAGATATTCTCGATTCAGTTTTAGATTTGGTCGCCTTTACCGGAATCCTGTATAGTATCTCTACCCAATTGACTATCGGATTGGTTGGCTATGTTTCTATTGCTACTATCCTGGCACTTTGGATCGGAACTAAACTCATTAAAATTAACTTCAATCAATTGCGACTTGAGGGTGATTTCCGCTATGGGATGGTTCACGTCCGCGATAATGCCGAATCGATCGCATTTTATCGGGGCGAAAATTTAGAACTTAGTCAAGTTGAAGGTCGCTTAGGTCGAGCGATTAGAAACTACGATCTATTGATAATTTGGCTGGCGCTGTTGGATATCTTTCAGTATTCTTATGAATATTTTGCACGGTTGGTACCTTACCTAATTGTTGCACCTTTATATTTTGCCAAACAAGTTGATTTTGGGACGATCGGACAGGGTATATTTGCCTTCCGAATGGTGCTGAGTGCCCTGTCAATTATTCCGACGCGGATTCAGAGTATTTCTTCATTTGCCGCGAGTATCGAGCGGTTGGGGATGCTGTACGAACGCTTTCGGCAACGGGATCGAGATGTTGTCGGTAGTGGGATTGTCAATTACCCCTCAGCTCATTTTAAAGTCGATGGACTGACGCTCAACACTCCCAATGCCGAGCAGACTCTATTTCAAAATCTTTCCTTCGAGCTAACACCACCTCAATCCTTGCTAGTAGTAGGTGCGAGTGGCTGCGGGAAAAGTTCGCTGCTGCGGGCGATTGCTGGGCTGTGGCGCAACGGTACGGGCACGATCGAAAGTCCCGATTATACACAAGCTCTATTCCTGCCCCAGCAGCCCTATATGCTCCTAGGTACCTTGCGCGAACAGTTGAAATATCCCAACCTGCGGACAAATATCACCGATGAGGAAATCCAATCGGCACTGGCAATAGTGAACCTGGAAAACTTATCAGTACGGATGGGTGGACTTGACGCCCAAAAAGATTGGGCTGCTGTCCTCTCCCAAGGCGAGCAACAGCGGTTAGCTTTTGCGCGAATTCTGCTCAGCCAGCCGAAATACGTCATTCTCGATGAAGCTACTAGTGCCCTGGATGTGACTAATGAGCGGCGGCTCTACGAGTTACTACAAAGTCAAGATATCACTTATATCAGTGTTGGGCATCGTCCTAGTCTGATTGACTATCATCAAACGGTGTTGGATTTACGATCGGCAGATCGTGACAGTTGGCAATTATTGGCGGCGAAAGACTATCAATTCGCCAGTTAACTAGCGAATTTCGACAATCTGCACCCATTCTCCTCAAACGGGGCAGATTGTCGAGTTAAGATGGCGATCGAAATCGTTGAGTCAAAATACCTTGAGAGGGGCTAAGTAATAATGCGAGGATAAATAAACCTGAAGATACAATGACGATCGCCGGGCCAGACGGCACATGTTTGAGATGAAAACTAATATATACGCCACTCAGACTCGCAACCGCACCGATAAATGCACCCAAAATCATCATTTGATGCAGCTCTTTTACGAGTAGATATGCCGTCAAAGCTGGCCCAACTAATAGCGAAATCACTAGTATGACACCTACTGCCTGCATACTAGCAATAATAGTCAGCGTAATTGCCGACATAAATCCGAGATGAATCACTCTCACTGGTAAGCCCATTGCTTCGGCTCCAGTTCGATCGAATGTATAGAATAACAACTCTTTATAAGACAACCAAACTACTGCCAGAATCAACGCCGTGACAATTGCCGTTCGATAGATATCAGTTGTCGTTGTTCCCAAAATATCGCCAAACAGAAAACTATCAAGATCGATATTATTCCTGAGTACAGAAATCAAAATAATTCCAACCGAAAAGAAACTAGAAAAAGTCAGCGCCATTGCCGCATCAACCTTGACTCTCGATTGCGATCGAATCCACGAAATAGTCCCCGCACCCATGATGCCAGATATAAACGCCCCGATCGCAATATCAATACCCAAGAAGAATGAAAGCGATAATCCTGGCAAGACAGCATGGGCGATGACATCTCCATACAATGCCATCCGCTGGACAATGAGATAACTACCGACTACCGGACATAAAATACCAACGAGAATGCCAATGACGATCGCATTTCGCATGAATTCATACTGCCAAGGTTCGACGAGAAAATTTAGCATATTCAGATCTTGTGTTAAAACAAGGTTACTAGTTTTTTAGTGGATAGTGGATAGTGAATAGTGAATAGTGAATAGGCTATTTTCAATCGTTTTTACATGCTGGTAGAAGATGCGTTCAGACCTAAGATCGATCGTCAACCAAGCAACCGATTAACCCAAGTTGCTAGTTACAGATTTTTAGCTGCAATTCAATAGAAACTCTCAACACTATTCACTTTCCACTATTCACTATCCACTTACGTCATTAACAAAATAAATCTGTACTAGGATTGCGATCGCTTTGCTGATGAAATGAAACACCATAAGCTTGTTGTAGATTAGCCGGAGTCATGACTTTTGCGGGCGAACCATCGGCAATTAGACTTTGATTGAGCAGCAAAATTCGATCGAGTTGACTCAGAGATTTTCCCCATTCATGGGTACTAACTAGTAAAATTTTACCCGCAGTTCGCAGTTCTCCAAAAACTTCTAGAAGTACGGCTTCGGTTTTTTTATCGATGCCAGTAAATGGCTCGTCAAATAAGAACAAATCTGCTTGTTGAGCCAAGGCGCGGGCTAAAAATACGCGCTGCTGTTGCCCGCCAGAAAGCTCCCCAATCCGCCGATCTTTGAGATCCAGCATCCCGACTCGATCGAGTGCCCCATTGACGATTGCTTTTGCCGCCGCACCCGGACGACGCAACCAGCCTAGCTGACGAGTACGCGCCATCATCACCACGTTCCAAACGGTAATCGGATAATCCCAGTCAACCTGAGATCTTTGGGGCACATATGCCACCCGTTCCAAATGCTGACACAATGGACAAGTACAATATTTTATCGTACCGCTAGCGGTGGGAATTAGTCCCAACATCGCCTTGAGCAGTGTACTCTTACCCGCTCCATTCGGCCCAATTAGCCCCACCAGTTCCCCTGGTTCGATCCGGAAGTCAATTCGCTCCAAAGCACGCACGCCACGGTAATTGACCGCTAATTGCTGAATCTCTAGCATGAACTATTGATTACGATAATCATTCTTACTTAATCACTAGATAGTAGCATAGATTGAGTTCGTTTTCAGAAATTAGTCATCTCGTCTAAATTAAATGACCATGCACAGCGATTATCTCTTTCTGGTTGGCATCCACATTGGTTACAATAGACTCAATCGATCGAACATCATAACCACTTCAATTAGTTGCTTGCAGAATCAATAATTATGAGTAATAATCGTCGTCAATTTTTAATTAGAGCTGGTTTGACTGGTTTGGGTATTGCTGGGGTCGGTAAATTCTTATTCAGTAGTTTCGATGCCAAAGAGCGAGTATCAGCCGTACAGATACCCAAGTCAAAGTTGCTACAGCGATTTGCAGTCCTTGCCGATACAGGTACTGGTAGTATCAATCAATATGCAGTCGGTCGCGCTCTAGCTCAGTATCACAAACAAAATCCCTTTGATACTATCTTATTAGCTGGAGATAATATTTATACCAATGGCGAATTTACCAAGATTAAACCAGTCTTTACAGTTCCCTATCAGGATTTACTTCAAAGGGGAGTGAAGTTTTATGCTTCGTTAGGAAATCATGATGTGCGGACAATGAATGGCGACCTGCAAGTTGCTTATCCTGAATTTAATATGCAGGGTCAGCGTTACTATATGCACGGTCGAGGTGACGTGCGATTCTTTGTCTTGAATACTAACGATATCGTCAATCCACAATCGCCCGAACGCGTAAGACAATTAGACTGGCTCGATCGCGCATTAGCAGCTAGTAAAGCGAAGTGGAATATCGTTTATGGACATCACAATATTTATTCGGCTGGTGTCTATGAAGTGAATAAGATGATGGAAAAAGATGTCACTCCCATCCTCAAAAAACACAAAGTTCGGCTGTGGATTAACGGTCACGATCATAATTATCAACGAACGAAACCGATCGACGGCACTACTTATATGGTCTGTGGCGGTGGCGGTGCCCGCTTGTATCCAGTTAAGGCTCAAGACTGGACAGCATTTGCTAAAAGCGTTCATAGCTTTGGCATCGTCGAAGTCTATCAAGACCAAATTCTCCTAACTGGACTTAATAGCAAAGGTGAAATAATCGATCGAGGCATCGTAAACTTTGCATAACTCCCCCGATAGTTACGGGATAACTACAGTACCGAAGGCACATAGCCAATAATTAGGAGCGAACGATCTGGAATTTGCTCAAGCCGATTTTGCCACTCTTTATCCTGCCAGAATGCTTGCTCCGCTTCTACCACACCCGTGATGTGCGAATCGTCAATGACATTAACATCAATGTTAAGGTGTAGGGTATGAAGGCAATATATTTAGGTGGTTATGTCTTTCCCTGCTGTGTCTAGCTCCCGTTGGCGTTGGCGTAGCCTCCGCTTTGCGGAATCGCTATTCAAAGAACATCCCGAAGCGATCGCGGCTGGAGTTTGTGCCCTGCTGGTGTTACTGGGTTGGGTAAGTCTCAATCGCGGGTGGCTGGGAGTGAGTTTGCTGATTCTGACTGCTGCGTATGCCATTGGGGGATATGAAAGCACCCGTGAAGGATTGACTACCCTTTGGCGGGAAAAAGAACTCGATGTAGACCTATTGATGATTGTGGCAGCATTGGGAGCAGCTATCTTGGGGCTGTGGCGCAAAGAGTATTATTTCATCGTTGACGGGGCGATGTTGATTCTGATTTTTGCCATCAGCGGCGTGCTGGAGGGCTACGCAATGAGCCGCACCGAGCGGAGTATTCAGGGGCTGATGAGTCTGACTTCCGATACCGCCCGCAAGCTCGTAGATGGGCAAGAGCAGATGGTAGCAGTGGCTGAGTTAGAAATCGGCGATCGCGTTCTCGTTAAGCCAGGAGAATTGGTACCGACGGATGGGATTGTCACTGAGGGCTTTAGTTCGTTAAACCAAGCTCCGATTACGGGTGAATCGATGCCCGTTGAGAAGACTGTTGGAGATGAGGTGTTTGCTGGGACGATTAATGGTACTGGCGCGTTAAAAATTCAGATTCATCAGCCACCAGAAAGTAGTCTGATTCAGCGGGTAATTCGCTTGGTAGAACAGGCTCAGACTGAAATACCACCATCTCAACAATTTATCGAACGGTTCGAGCGTGGCTATGCCAAAGCGATCGTGTTTATCGGCATTTTGCTAGGTACTCTACCACCATTTCTACTCGGTTGGACGTGGGAAGATACGGTTTATCGCGCCCTAATTTTTCTGGTGGTAGCTTCGCCCTGTGCATTAATGGCAGCAACGATGCCAGCACTATTATCGGGCATCGCTAATGGGGCACGGCATGGGATTTTGTTCAAGAATACCGCGCAGTTAGAAGCAATCGGGCAAGTTAAAGCGATCGCCTTTGACAAAAATGGAACCCTGACAATGGGCAAACCTCAAGTCGTCCGAGTCATGGCGGTTGACAATTCAAACAAATTACTTCAAGTGGCGGCTGCTTTAGAAAGTTTGTCCGAGCATCCGATCGGGGCGGCGATCGTTCATGCGGCTCAAAAACAAGGCTGGGTATGGACTGAAGCCATTAATGTTCGTTCTGATCCTGGACGGGGGATTATTGGCGAAGTTGAGGGAAAAATAGCTGTAGTTGGTAAAGCCGAATTTGTTCGAGTCCAAGTAAACCTGCTGCCAGACGAGCTGACCGAACAAAGCCAGCAGTGGGAACAGGATGGCAAAACTGTTGTCTGGGTGGCTGATGCCGATCGCATTCTGGGAATTATCGCAGTTGCCGATACCGTCAGACCCGCAGCAGCTCGATCGATCGTCCATTTAAAACGGTTGGGAGTCGATCGGGTTGTGATGTTAACGGGCGATAACGAGCGGACAGCCGACAGTATTGGCTGGGAAATTGGGATCGATAAAGTGTATGCAGAACTTTTACCTGAAGATAAACTGGAGGTAATTCGCCAGCTTCAGCAACAATACCCCTCAGTGGCGATG
>NZ_JANMZA010000659.1:0-18608 GCF_031382685.1 Chamaesiphon sp. OTE_8_metabat_110
CCCAAACTTAAATCCCATCGCCCCACGGGCAGCCGTAAAAGTGAAGATGTCCCCAGTATCGGCTTTGTCGTCAGCAAGCTTGCCGAACGGGAAATGTTGCCCGCCATTTACTTTATCTTCAGTCGGCGCGGCTGCGACAAAGCCGTCGCCGAGGTATCGACACTACCACTAGTCAATCCCGCCGAAGCCGCTCAACTCAAGCTCCGCATCGATGAATTTCTCGACAAAAACCCCGAAGCCGCCCGCGCCGGACAAGTCGAACCACTCTACAAAGGCATCGCCGCTCACCATGCAGGCATCCTCCCCGCCTGGAAAGTCCTCGTTGAGGAATTATTCGGGCTAGGCTTAATCAAAGTCGTCTTCGCCACCGAAACCCTCGCCGCCGGGATTAATATGCCCGCCCGGACGACCGTCATCTCCAGCCTCTCCAAACGCACAGACCAAGGACATCGCCTCCTAACCGCCTCCGAATTCCTCCAAATGGCGGGACGTGCCGGACGACGTGGCAAGGACGTGGTGGGCTATGTCGTCGCCACTCAGACGAGATTTGAAGGTGCGAAGGAAGCAAGTGACTTTGCGACATCATCACCAGATCCCCTGGTAAGTCAATTTACGCCGACTTATGGGATGGTCTTAAACCTGCTCCAAACCCACACCCTAGAGGAAGCCAGAGAACTCGTCGAGCGCAGCTTCGGGCACTTTACCAAAACCCTCCACCTGTTACCCCAACAGCAAGGAATTGGCGACATCAAGCAAGAATTAGTGACGCTGCGAGAGAGCCTCAGCAAAATTGATGCCAACGTTCTCGCCGACTATGAAACCTGTCACTCCCAGCTCAAACTAGACCAAAATCAACTCAAAAATCTCCAGCTTTATACCGAGCAAGTTCAAGCGGGACAAGTCGGCAAGCAACTACCAACCGCCTTCCCCGGTACGATCCTCAGCCTCAAAGGCAAACACGTCCCAGTTGCCACCCCATTACCCGCCGTCTTAGTCACCAAAATAGCTGGCTCAGGCTACAAACCCGCTTTAGTCTGTTTGGGACAAGATAACAAATGGTACGTCGTCAATCATCAAGATGTCGTCGCCGTCCACAAACATTGGTCGGAATACGGCGGCAAACAGCGCGTCCCCCAAGTAGTATCCCTACTCCCCCCTGCGGATATGCCTCTCAAACCCGGACAAGTCCGCAAGGGGATGACCTTAACTGCCGAAATCGCCCAGAGCATCCCCGCAGTCGAACCGCCAGCCACCGCCGAATTGACAGCCCAAGTCAAAACCGTCGCCGAACTGAAAACCAAGCTCGAAAATCATCCCGTCTGGGAATGGGGCAACCCCGCCACTCTCCTCAAACGCTATCGCCGCCAAGCGGTATTAGAAGAAGAGATTAAAGATCTTCAAAATACACTGCAATTGCAACTCGATCGACATTGGCAAGAATTTCTCAATCTGATTGAGGTATTGCGTCAAGTCAATGGCTTGCAAGGTGTCCTCCCCACCCGCATCGGTGAAGCCGCCGCCGCCATTCGTGGGGATAATGAGCTATGGATCGCTCTAGCTCTAATGTCTGGTTATCTAGACGGCTTAGATCCACACCATCTCGCCGCAGTCATCTGTGCCCTCGTATCAGAAACCCCCCGCTCTGACAGTTGGACGAATTACGATCCAGCCGATGAAGTAGTCATGACCCTCAGCGCCCTCCGTGGCTCCCGCCGCCAACTGTTCCAAATCCAGCGCCGCTATCAGGTAGCTCTCCCCGTCTGGATGGAGTACGAGCTAGTCGGCATCGTCGAAAACTGGGCGCTGGAAATATCTTGGACGGAACTATGTAGCAATACCAATCTCGACGAGGGCGATATCGTGCGGATGTTGCGCCGCACGGTGGATCTATTATCGCAGATCCCTTATGTACCCCATGCGAGCGATGCTTTGCAAGCCAATGCAAGACGGGCAATTCAATTAATCGACAGGTTCCCTATTAACGAATCGATCTCTTGATTTTATTTGGAAAAACAAAGTGTTATGACATTGAAAGCTTTCTCGATAAAAATATAGTCTGAGCTGTATTTAAAATTCACAGCCATAATATGACATAAATCGAATTAATAGAGGTATTAGTTATGCTAAATCCAATTCAACTACCTAGTGGTAAAATTATCGATCTGGATAAATGCCTAGCTATTATTCCAGCATCGCCATCTACAGATAGTGAAGTAGTTTTATCAGGAATAGAACATCATCTCCAGATTGACTCGATCGATCTGGAAACGCTACAAACAGCAATTCAACGCCAGACAGATGTTCAGCCTAGATACGCTTTTGAATTTCGGACAATCGCTCAAGATTCGCAACGACGCGGACAAATACCAGCGCGACTAGCATCTCTACGACAGAAACGAGCAGAATTATCTACTCAGCCGGATGTAGATAGAGCTTTTGAGGTATTTTCAAAAATAGTAGATGCCGAGCGGGTTGCTGGCCAGAAATTATATAGTTTAGAATGATTATTTTTATCGATTCTAATATATTGGGACAATTATGTAGCCCAAAATACACAGATGATTTAGCTGCATTAGAAAATTGGTTTGAGCGAAGCTTAATTCGATATACAGTTGTTAGCTCGATGGTTTGTGATTACGAAGTTCTGTGGGGTTTGCTACTAACTCAAAAACAAGGTCTAATTGCATCGGGACTACCATTATTAGACGATTTACATCAATTAATCGACTTTTTACCTGTAGATCGAACAGTTTGGAATTTAGCCGCTGAGATCTGTGCGGTAGCTAGAGCTAGCGGGCAACCTACGGCTGGAGATAGAAACCTCGATGCGGATATGATTATCTGTGCAACTTGGCAGGATTTAGCTACTCGTTATCCAGGTCAAGCAGTTGTTATCGCGACAACTAATATTCGACATTATTTGTCGCGATTTGCAAATGTGGCTAAGTGGGAAGATCTGTAGTTCTAGATGTGTGAATTGGGTTTCGATCGAATCAAACATATCTACTCGCACCAGATGTGAGTTACGATCGAATTAATTGACTCGTTTAGATTTACAATCTTATGCCCCAATCGTCAGAGATTGCTGTTGAATTTCGGGATGTTAGTTTCCAAATTAACGATCGCGAGATATTATCCCACTTAGATCTCACCATTTATCGCGGGGAAACGATCGTATTATTGGGGCGGAGTGGGAGCGGTAAAACTACTACGCTCAAATTAATCAATCATTTGCTCGTACCCACAACAGGATCGGTATTAGTAGACGATCGATCGACGGCTAATTGGGATACGATCGATCTGCGGCGGCGGATTGGCTATGCAATCCAGGATATCGGTTTATTTCCGCACTTTAATGTTGCTGAAAATGTCGGACTTGTGCCATCACTAGAAAAGTGGCACAAGCAGCGAATCGAGGCGCGAGTGTATGAAATGTTAAACTTAGTAGGGTTGGAGCCGAGAATCTTCGCTCAACGTTATCCTCATCAGCTCTCAGGTGGACAACGACAGCGAGTGGGTGTCGCGAGGGCTTTAGCTGCCGATCCGCCGCTATTATTAATGGATGAACCATTTGGTGCGCTCGATCCGATTACGCGACTAGAATTGCAACGCCAGTTTCAATATTTACAGCAACAATTAGGTAAAACAGTTGTCTTTGTTACCCACGATATTCAAGAAGCTTTTGTACTGGGAACGCGGATTGGTTTAATGTATGAAGGTAATTTAGTGGTATTGGGAACTAAGGCAGATTTACTTCGATCTCAACATTCAGAGGCTCAAGCTTTTATTACTTGTTTAACTGCATGGAACGATGAGAATGTTAAGCGGGACGGAGGCATGTAAATTATTTAAATAAGTAGGCTGATGCAAATACAGTAATCCTAGTTAATTTGCAATAATATTGTAGGGTGTGTTGTCGCGGAGCGTAACGCACCGAAGAATAAATATCATAAATTATCTACGATTGCTAGATCGATCGCATTAGAACATCCTGAAACCTAGATGGTGGGCAGTGCCCACCCTACGCATTTTTTATACTAGGTTATCTATCCACTATCCACTATTCACTATTCACTAGCAGGAGATTGTCTTGATTTCTAATGATGATATTTCCGAGATTATTTTGCGGAGTGGCGAGCATTTAGTTTTAGTGGCGATCGCGATGGTAGTAGCGATCGCGATCGGGATTCCATTGGGAGTTATAATTACGCGTTATCCCAGATTAGCTCAACCGATTCTCGGTGTTGCTAATGCACTGCAAACTATTCCTAGTTTAGCAATATTTGGTTTTCTAATTTCGGTACCATTTCTGGGTGGAATTGGCAAAAATCCGGCGATTGTGGCGCTGACTCTGTATGCGCTATTACCGCTAATTCGCAATACCTATATCGGGATTACTAGCGTCGATCCGGCAGTTAGGGAAGCCGGGAAGGGGATGGGAATGACCGATTGGCAACTCTTGACACAAGTCGAGATTCCCCTAGCTTCTGGCGTGATTTTGGCAGGGATTAGAGTCGCAACGGCTATCTCTGTCGGCGTGGCGACAATTGCGGCGGCGATTGGCGGTGGTGGCTTGGGGGTATTTATTTTTCGGGGACTGGCGACGATCGACAATCGCTTGATTTTGACTGGGGCGATCCCGGCGGCGGCGATCGCGTTGGGCGCAGATTTAACATTAGGATGGGTGGAAAATAGGCTCAGACAGCAACCAGTTCGACTGGGTAAGCTCGATCGTAAGTTTACAATTGGTGGTGGTATATTAGCCCTTCTAGTAGTCGGATTAATTACATTTAACTATTTTCAAGCAGTACCGACAATTACGATCGGCTCGAAGAATTTTACAGAGCAGATAATTCTTGGTGAATTGCTGGCTCAGCAAATCGAAACTAATACTAAAATTAAGGTCGAGCGACAACTGAATCTAGGCGGTACTTTTATCTGTCATGAAGCAGTTAAAGCTGGGAAGATTGCGGGCTATGTAGAATATACCGGGACATCATTGACGGCGATCTTAAAGCAAGAGCCGATCAAAAATCCGCAAGTAGTTTTTGATAAGATCAAAGAGGTTTACGATCGCCAGTTCAGATTAGAAGTGATGTCGCCATTAGGCTTTGAAAATACCTTTGCCTTTATTGTGAGAAATGCAGATGCTAAGCGACTGGAGATGAAGACACTCTCGGAAGCAGCTAAATATACGCCACAACTTCGGGGTGGATTTGGCTATGAATTTCTCGAACGCAAAGATGGCTATCCAGCCGTTGCCAAGACTTATGGCTTAAAGTTTGCTAAAGTTCAACAGATGGAATTTGGGCTGATGTATCAAGCTCTTAAAGATAAAAAGGTAGATTTAATTGCGGCTAATTCTACCGATGGTTTAATCCCGGTGCTAGATTTAGTTATTTTAGAAGATGATAAAAAATATTTCCCACCTTATCAAGCAGTACCTGTTTTCAATCAAGCTACTTTAACTAAATATCCAGAATTACGCCCGGTTATCGATCGATTAGCTGGGTTAATTTCTACTAAAGATATTCAAGATATGAACTATCAAGTAGATAATAAATCGCTACCTGTCGATCGAGTCGTCAGAGCATGGCTGAAGTCTAAAAACTTAGCTTAAGGTTTGATAATTGGTATCCAGCCGCCATTGAGAATCCAGAACGCGCCGCTCGATACTATTATCTCGACGCAGCATATTTTGGCAAACGGCTCCAATTAATATTCAGTAACCCCAAAACTTATTGCCAGAGAAGCTTTCACCATGTTAGCTACTGGTTGGCGAACTCGATCGCGAGAATGCCGCGATCTTTTGTGGGGCTAAACTAGCGGAATATACGTCGATCTGGATGTAGATCCGAAAGTGCCATTGATGAGCCGCCCCGACTTTTTTTACTTGTCAAATGCCAAAAAAATTCAAAACTATCCCGATCTAGGATGTAATGAGCTGAATTATACAGTATCAGTAGGTCGGCACAGATATTTATGGGGACGGTTGGCAGTCGCACTTTGGTGTGAATACTGACTTCCAGCCATAGATATCGGTGAGTCATCCTCGGCGAGCGAGTTTTTCGCTTGTCGATGGGATGACAGCAGTATTGGAATATTTGGATAGCATTAGCGATCGCCGCCCAAACAAGTTCGCCAAAATAAGTTGAGCAAATGATTAAGTTACCATTGAAAGACGAAGATATTGAGGTGTCTTCAAAAATTTATAGCCATTTAGATAAACTTATTAATACAGTTTCTAACGAGCAGAAGTATACAATTTTGATAGTCGTCGATATCATTTTGTTTGCGCTCGCAATTACTGTGGCGATCGGCTTTGAGAGCGGACTCGATCTTTTACCCGCCCAAATATTGCATCACAGCAATTTTGTGGTGTTCAAGATCGCGATCGAGATTGGTGTATTTTGGGCTTTTAATATCTATCGACAAGTATTACGTCATACCAATGGTGACTTTCTCATTACCGTTGCTACGGCGGTATTAACCAGTTGTTTGCTAGTTGCGGCGATCGATCGGGTATTTCTGATGTCGGCAATTGCCGCGTCGGTACTATTGAGCGATGGGATGCTGGCGCTCATCCTGACGATCGGGTTCCGTCTGGGTGTGCGGCTGCTCCACGATCGCCTGGAACAGCTAAATGATGACTCACAACGCCAGCAGACAGGAGTAGTTATCTATGGCGCGGGCAGTGCGGGTTGCTTTTTCGCGCAAGCTCTAGCCAAAGAAAGTGGCAAGAAATTAATTTGTTTTGTCGATGACAATCCTGCACTGCAAGGTAAAACCGTTCAAGGTATCAAAGTTTACGCACCAGCAGAGTTGCTCAAGCTCAAAATTAGCGTCGGCTTCGACGAAATTCTCCTCGCCATGCCGTCAGTTGACACCCAACGCAGCCGCGAGCTATCCCAAAGACTGCAAATTCTTGGCGTCCCCGTCAAGACTGTCCCGAGCATCGCCGAAATATTGAGCGGCGAGCTGGCGGTGACTAAAGTTCCGGCGCTCGATATCGAAAATTTGCTCGGACGTCCAGCCATCGCCGCCCGTCCCGAACTCCTGCAACACGATATCACCGATCGAGTCGTCCTCGTCACTGGCGGCGGTGGATCGATCGGTTCGGAACTCTGTCGGCAAATTGCCAAGCAGCAGCCCAAAATGTTACTCGTGTATGAGTTACATGAGTTTGCGCTCTATCAGATGGACATGGAACTGAGCGAGCGGTATCCCCAGCTTCACAAAGTCGCTTGCTTGGGTTCGGTGACTGACGCTCAAACCCTCACCCGAGTGCTTCGCAAGTATAGCGTGCAGACGGTTTATCATGCTGCTGCTTACAAACACGTCCCGATCGTCGAAGCCAACCCGATTTCGGGGATGATTAATAATATTTGCGGGACGCTGACGGCGGCGCAATGCTCGATCGAGTGTGGAGTGTCAAAATTTGTGCTGATCTCCACTGACAAAGCCGTCCGTCCGACGAATATCATGGGCGCTACCAAGCGGGTTGCCGAACTCGTACTTCAAGGTTTAGCCGATTTACCCAATCACGATACCTGCTTCACGATGGTGCGGTTTGGCAATGTCTTGGGCAGTAGCGGTTCTGTCGTCCCCCGCTTCAGCGCTCAGATCGCCGCTGGGAAGCCGATTACCCTGACTCATGCCGATATTACCCGCTACTTCATGACGATCCCCGAAGCGGCAACTCTGGTGATTCAAGCCGGGGCAATGGCTAGAGGTGGCGAAGTATTCCTGCTGGATATGGGCGCACCGATTAAAATCTACGATCTGGCAGTTCAGATGATTCGCTTAGCAGGACTCGAACCCGACCGAGATGTCAAAATCGAGATTACTGGCTTGCGTCCGGGTGAGAAAATCTATGAGGAGCTACTGATCGATTGCGATGCCGCATTACCCACCGAACATGGGAAGATTTTTTGCGCTCGGGAGGCACGATTAGCTTGGACAGAGATTTCCCCGCAACTGACGATCCTGCTGGCTGCCGCCGCCGATTGCAAAGTTAATGAGTGTGTAGCTGTACTCCATAATTTAGTCCCAGAATATCAACCGATGGGACAATATGCCCGACTTAAATCGGAAACATTGGCAGTATCCATGGCACTCTCGATCGGTGATAAGTTAAGAAAATCAGAAATCCATCAAGAGGGTAAAAAACAACTGTCTAATGGCACGCTCCAATCTAATTCCCAAGATTGGGAGAAAGCCGCTTAAAAAGTTGAAAGTTGAAAGTTAGAAAATAATTTGGTAGGTTGGGTTTCGCTCCTCTTAACCCAACCTAAAGATAGCTTTAACGAGTAAGGATTTTAGCCAGAATCATCCATAGGGGTGAAGATTGAATTCCCACAATCACAAGTATCCAGTAAGCTGATATATGGTACTGTACAGTAATTATCCGCACTAGTATAAAACCACTTATCAAAGCGACAGAGTATAAAGTCAGCGCCAAATTATAAATTTTCTTTGCCTGTGTTGTTGGCTGTAAGATCGGATAGCCAACTTTGGTGGGATCGGGTTCCCATAAACTCAATCCGACTAGAGCTATCCCCGCAATGATGCAAATTATTAAAGAATTAGTTCTGCTTTCTTTAGTAATTTCGATAACTAATGCTGCTATGGTTGCGATTAAACTCCCTTTTTTGTCGTAGATCCCATTTGTTAACATCCAATCTTTGAATAATCTCGTACTGTAGCCAACGTCTTGAAAATGTCGTAGGTAACATAATAACCTACGACTAAAGAACATAATTGCAGTAGCCGAAATTATCGATAGAGATAAGGCTGTTCGCATAAAGATCGAGAGAAATAATGGGAGCGCGATTTTGGTAATTAATCTTAGTGTTCCCTCAAACTATTGAGAAATACGATCGAGCAAATAGCTTGTAAATGCTCTGTACTTTTAGTAATGTATGACGACTGGCGATCGCCAGGGATTGATAGTTTTAGTTACAGAAGCGATCTCGATCGAAGGTCGGCTCGATCGAGATCGCTTTTTAGTAGCTAGGTGTACTTCTAGCATAGAGATCGTGGCGCGGCAACGATCTCGATCGCAATCTCGATCGAGCGCCTAAACTACAGCCATTAGAAAGTAAATGTAGTTCGCAATGCCCCAATTAGCGCACTACCGCGACCGTCCTCTTGATTGGGTGCTGTGAGATAGATAAGTCCGGGCGTAATGCTGAGGCTATCGCTAACTTTAAACTGATAAAATCCCTCAATATGCAGTCCAGCTTTAGTATCTGTTGTCCCATCACTTGAAGAAGCCACTCGTGGCTCTTGTCCGATGAGGAACCCAGCGAGATTTCCTTTACCACCCAAATCTGGTGCTGCTGCCGTGATTGCCCAGTTCCAGATTTGTCTGTCGCCACCTGCGGCTTGATTTTGGGTATACCCAGCCCAACCACCGAGGGCAAATTCGGGACTTAATTGAAACGAACCTTGTAGTCCAAAGTTATTGCTCATGCCACTCAAACCGCTAGCATTAACATTAGCATTATTACTTCCCGTGCCAAACTCAGCATTCATAGTCCGAGTATAAGTTACCCCAACTTTAGAATTTTCTCCAGTCTTGAAGGTGAGCTGTGCGATGGCACCATACCCACCACCAAATAAGCCACTACCAGGGGCTGGAGTCTGACCATCATTGGCTAAATAACCTAAGCTTAGTTCGGTACTGTCGCTGAACTTATGGCGAATGCCCACTCCTACGCCACCAACTGTATAATAAATCGAGGGACGATTACCAAATGCCGAAATCGAGCCACTCGCGCCATCTCCATCAAAATAAGGATTGATGGTATCGGTAAAGTCATCCGATGCACCAGCATTTGCGGCAATTACTACCTGTGTTTGCGGCGTGAGCGCAAATTCATATTTGAGCGTATCGATGCCAATGCTACTACCAGTAGTACCGTCTGTATAAGATAAGTTACCTTCATTGGTAGTAAACGCACCAGGATTAGCCTCTGTATCGCGCTGATTGGACAATCCTAATCCAACTGCTTGGAGTCGGGTAGTTAGAGTACCACCATTGATATCAGTGATTAATTCGAGGCGAGTCCGATGTCCAAAAGCGGCATTCCGCTCGAAATCACCACTAAAAACCCCGGCTCCACCAAAAATCACTTGTCCTTCTAGTTTGGTATTGAGCGAAAAGTGATTTGGTGCTGGGGTTTCTACTTTCGGGGCGTTAGGAGTGGGAGTCGGCTCGGCTGCTGGCGGCGTGGCTGGTGGTGGAGCTAATTCTGTCGGTGCTGGCGGCGGAGTTGCTTGGGCAAGATCTGTAGGCGAGGTAGCTGTAGGTGCGGCGATTGCCGTTAGTTTGGCTTTGCGCTTGATTTTTAGTTTGGAACGTTTTTTCTTCCTGAGCGCGATTAATTCGGTGGATCTGTGGCTGAGAGTGTGGTGAGCCAGCAGTGTTGAATTGGGCGAATTAGATGTAGATAATCCAGCTTCGGCGGCTTGGGCACCAGTGATGAGCAACAGTGTTGCAAATAGGCTACCAGCAGTAATTGACAGCCAGTTCAATGGTCGGTTAGACATATTTAATCTTGAGATAATTAAGTAGTAGTGAACGATCGAGCGATCCATTTCAGTTTCGAGTATTTTGCACATCACAATCTACGCGAAATCATCCCCAAGGGAATGTCGCGATTCTCCAGGGGAGCGACTGAAATCACGCGGAGGTTTGTCTTGTCTCGCTAAACCGTCGGGGAACCCGACGAGCGCGAGCCGCTCTGACCCATGGCTTTGGGTCAGCGATTCGCGATACGTAGGCTTTGCCGTTCGCGCAGCGTCTCCGAAGGAGAGGGTTTAGCGAATCAAGACAGCGACGCGCGCATCACGGAGGTTCCCTCCGGGTCGAGCGCGTCAAGACAAGGCAGAGGCTACGCCAACGAGTTTAATCTCGATGATTGTTAGGTGTTGGCAGTTTTGGGGTGTGAGGTTCGCCCAGGATTAGGGTTAGCTAAAGTCGCGTAACATCTTTTTAATTTCGATGTTGTGCAGTTCTTCGTTACCAATCATCGTCCGCGCGAACTCTTCGAGATACACACTAGCATCCTCAACGATATCGAGAAGCTTCTTGTACATATCCAAGGCATTTCGTTCGTGGGCTAAACTCTCTTGTAAGATGTCTCTGACAGAATGTTTATATGTTTCCTCCATCGGGGCAATTTGCAAGGATGGATGACCCTCTAAGCCAGTGAGAATCTCGCCAACTTGCTGGGCATGTAGTAGCGATTCGGTCGCTTGCGCTTTGAAGAAATCGACGATCGGAATCCGGTTGGGGCCAGTAATCATCAGTGCATAATGGGTATACCGCACCACTCCCGCCAGTTCAAATTCCATAATGGAACGCAGCACATCGATCGCTTTTGGTTGGTCTAAATCTTGCATGAGTTATCTAAAAGTTGTTCTAGGAATTAGAGGTTAGTGGCGATGCTAGCTGATGTTGCTGTAAATAATCCTGAATTTTCTCGATGAGACTCGTTCCGACGGTTGCGGGCAGCGGGGCAAGGATCGGAAAATGTTTGGCTAAAAGTAATTGTACTTGGCTGGGTTGGAGTTGGCGATAGTGAGTTTTGCCTGATGTGGTGGCGGTAGGGGTCACGATCGCATGTGGGGCGGCTTTACACTGGTGGAGACATTTAACTGTTTCGATGTGGACTTGGGTCGTGAGATCGTGGCGATCGAGGTATGCCTGCATCGACTGGCAGATATTATCACTCCCCCGTCGCCGACAACTCGAACCCCCACACACTTGAATCTTGGTAGTGGGTGGCTTGGCAACGGGTTCTACGAGTGCCAGTGCTGGTAAGTCACTGAGCGTAGGAGCTGTGGGCAAGTAAAACAACTGTTTGGCTTTGATTTTGCGTTCGCCAGTGGTGCTACAGATTCGCTCTTGGCTTATGAGAGTCAACCAGATGCCTGGTTGCCAGCCTTGAATTTGGGGGCGCAGACTTTTGGCAATTTTGACTCGGCGTTCGCCGTTTGCCGTGGCTAGTTTGATGTAGCGATGCGGCGTGCGATCGTCACCCCAGCCGAGAAATTGCCCTGTGAGTGGCTGAAGGTGTTGGTGGTGCTGTCTACCCATGACGCTAGTAAATAATAAATGATAGTTGCTATAAATGCTAAATATTCTTATTAACTTTGCCGCTCGATCGTCAAAATCAGTCGGATTGGGTCGATTACCTCGTGGCGCGGCTTCGCCAACGAGCGATCGGGATCGTCCTCATCAAGATATCCTCTCTGGAGTATTCCCCGCAATTGACGGGAAATCAACCTTAAACTGACAGCAGCCATCTTATTGGCTTAGCCTCTGTCTTGTCTTGATTCGCTAAACCCTCTCCTTCGGAGACGCTGCGCGAACGGGAAACCCTACGTATCGCGAATCGCTGACCCAAACACATGGGTCGGGAACCTCCGCGTGATTTCAGTCGTTCCCCTAGAGAATCGCGACTGCTATCAAAGTATATAGGATGACAAGTCAAATGACAACTACTCGCAATTATTTTTTTTGCCCTCGCAGACTAGTGCTCGACTTGAGTATTGTTTCGAGCGGTAGCCAGTCTGCGCTCTTTGCTGCACGATCTCCCAAATTTCATCCCAGTGTTGGGCGATTAATTTCTTCACCACCTCAATCCGTTGCAGTGAGTAGACTGGTTTGCGATCGATCCTTAATCTGTTCATCAGAGACTGTAAATTCTATAGATGTTGGTAATCTCGACAATCAATCGCTGCCTCCGAACAAGCTAAGTAAGGATTGACAGCACATTTGAGCGCACAATTATTAGTAAAATACTTGCATTTATGGCAAGGAACTTTATGAAGCTGTTGGACATAAATAAATCCGGTTTTCCAATGACAGGTCAACGTCCAACAAGCACCGAATACTATACTCCAAGTTACGATCGAGCAAATTATAGACATCGCTTAAAGAAGTTTCATACTTACAAGTCGGTCTGATTCTAATCTTTGATTAAGCTGCCAAAAACCTTTAATTCGCTCGCTGACTAATTCTGACTGAAAGTGATGAAAAAAGTGGCCGCCTGTACCAGATTGCCAAATTTTATCGGCTGGCTTGAGATAATTGCACCAACCATATAGAGCTTGTGAAGAAATTACCGGATCGTCTTGGCTGCCACAAACCATTAATGGCATCGTCACGCTACCTTCTTCAAGAATATCTAACCTAAATAGTGAATTACTAGATGGAGCTTCAACTAAATCTCGTTCCAAACGACCGATCAGATCGCGAATATGGATCGAGCAAGCATTGGGAAATAAACTACTCGCGATCGATCTCAGGATGCAGTCTCGACTAGTTGGTAGCGAGCGCCATTGAGTATAGTAATATGAATGCCAATCGATCGCGGGTTGGACGGCGACACTCAATAATGTTAATGATGCAATTTTGGTCGGGTACATCCGGGCATAACCCAAAGCAATTACCCCACCAATCCCATGCCCGATGAGATGAATAGGTGTAGCTAAAGTAGATAAGTATCCATGCAATAACTGAATACCACCATCGATCGAACTACCCTCATCTGGAGTTTGATAGTATTCCCAAAATTCCAGCTCGACTACTTTAGAGAGACTATTGAGGAGACGGCGATGAAAATATTTGAGGCTAGGGCTAGCACTTACCCAGATGAATTTCGGCATGTCTGTCTTCATAATTAAGCTCTAAAAAAATGGTGGTAACTTTACCACCGATGTTTGACTATTGAGTGAGAAAATAATCTGACTTACTCAAACTCTTTTTTGATTTGAGTGACCCAAGTTTTAATCCTTTCGTCAGTCAAGTCTGATTGATTATCTTCATCAATTGCCAGACCAACAAATTTATCATCTCGGACTGCTTTAGATTCACTAAAATCATAACCATCAGTAGACCAATATCCGATCGTTTTACCACCGCGCTCGGTAATCTTCGCTTCTAAAATTCCTACTGCATCCAAAAAATTATCGGCGTAGCCCACCTGGTCGCCAGTCCCACAATAAGCAATGGTTTTACCATGAAAATCCATACTATCGAATTCTGGAAAAAAGCCCTCCCAATCACTTTGCAGTTCGCCGATATTCCAGGTTGGTGAAGCGATAATTATCTGGGTATAGCCATCAAAATCACTAACATCGACGTTTGCCATGTCATGTAGCTCGATCGCATCTCCACCAAATTCATCGCGAATCATCTCAGCAATACTTTCAGTTTTGCCAGTCTGGGTTCCAAAAAAGAGTCCAATTTTTGACATATTTTAACTTCCAATTAATTAATATTAAGATCTGGTTGACTGCAATTTATCTGCTCATCTTCATACATCATTTCGTAGGTGCAACCAAAACATGTCATGCACCACCACCAAGTAAAGTTACTCCAGTCCATAATTCCCCACCCATAATATCTTGCAAATTATTAATAATAGACATCTTCACCTTTGCTGTGAATTTCACGATCTAGTGATTTCTGCCAAAGTTCTCAGCTTTTAGCCCCTACTACTCGGCGTCAGCAGCCTCTATGTTCCATTCCTCATCACTACGCGCCGACTCAAGATAGCTCAATTAGAAAATTAAGAAGAAATTATCTCAATAGTGAAACAGTCAGTTAGAACTGACGAGTAGATCCTGCCCATGCGATCGCGGTGCTGTCGCAGTTATTAATTTACGCTGCGACGGACGAATCGATCGGTCTATCGACGGCTGACATGAGGCTGAGAGATGTATTTGAGGACTGGCTTGTCTGGATTTCCCGCCCATCGGGGTGGAGTTGACTGCTGCAATTAGCGGGGGTAGGCTTCGATCTCATCAGCTTAGCGATCGCCAAGTTTGACAAGCTTTCAAATATACTAGCATATTTATTGAGAATTAATAGCATTAATTTGGAATAAAAATTTGTGACGCTCGATTCATCGCGATCGGATAAGTCCCGATCGCTAGCAGCATGACACCAACTAACCCCCACACGTATTTGTGTAATTCTTGAGCCGAAATGCGGATCGGTTTATCGACAGTGGCTTGTAGAGCGATCGATTCATAGTCATTGATGATGATTGTTGATAAATTGCCAGCTAAGTAGTCGTCACATCTGTTAGGACATATCAGATCCCCGACTTCTCCAAGAAGCGGTGGTTTTATTCGGAGGGAACCTCCGAATAAAAAAACCGACAAGACAGTCGGGGATCTAGCCTCGCCAGTCGAGATCCCCAAATTACCCGATCGTCCCGACAAGTTGTCCTTTGTTATTAATACCCTGTGCGGTACCACCATCGCCACCTAAATCGGCGAGATCTGTCACCTTGCCATTCTCAACTAAAATGGGATTTTCAAAAGCATTAGAGAGAATATTCCGACCAGCATATTGCTTGCTGTTGTTGGTATCGAAGTAGTAGCTTTCTATTCCACCAAAATCTTCAATAGTTACTGGTAGATATTAGATAGCTTGCACCGATCGACAGCCGCAAGTGAAGCACTTTGTCAAGACATTGCTCGCAAAAATTTACTGAGAATTAATAGTATTAACTCTCAGTAAATTTTTGTGATGATTTCTAGTCGCGGGTGTGGTGGATATCGCTAAGTTGGGAAGCTAGCCAATCGAGCCACGCCCTAATTTCTAGCCGATTCACTTATTGGGAGCGGTAAAGATTTGACGTGAGAGCGATGAGGGCGAAACTGCTCGGATTGACTAACCCGCCAACAGGCAATCGGATAACTAATAGCGAAGGCGCTAAATACAGCCATCAGTCCCCAGACATATCGATGTAGCTCTCTAGCTGATATCCGACGGGGATGAAACTCGGTGGCAGGTACGCCAGTGAAACCGGAAGAAGTCGAATCAGAGTCGCTAAACATAAACTAATCGCCTGTGATTATTGTAAGGGGAGATAGGGAAACAGCGGATGCCAACACATAACGATCGCGGCTACCAGTAACCCAAAGGTACCAAAAAAGATCGTTCGGGTGCGGACTTGACGATGCTCAAGCAGATCGTTGAGGATGACCCAACTGACGAGCCAGCCGATGAGTAGCACCGTTTCTTTGCCTGCATAACTGCCAATATTGCCAGTTACTGGATCCGTACTCTGGCTACCAGGAATCCAACTGCCTAACCACTCGATAAATTGCTCTCGGTCTACTGATGTATGGGCGATGTGATGTGACACCATCATCATGACGGCACCAATAGCAGCACTAATGAAGGCTGCCGCAGCGATACCAGCAGTTCCCGGTGGTGTACTTGCTCCAGTTGCTAAGATCGCCGGAAATTGCTTTGACCAATTCCAGCATCGGGTATACCAAGGGAGTAATTCTTCAGAGCGAGGGTGCGGCATTAGGGTATAGAGGGTAGAGGGTGGAGGGTAGGCTTTGGGTTTTAGGTTTTAGGTTTTAGGGGATAAGAGGGGGTAGGCTTTAGGCTTTAGGTTTTAGGTTTTAGGGGATAAGAGGGTGTAGGGGTAGGCTTTAGGGTAGAGAATTGGCGAAACACTCCTGTTTAGGCGTTGCTGAAACGATCTATGATTGGTACTTATCAAAACAGCTAATTCCCTAATACCTAAAGCCTAAAGCCTAATACCTAATACCTAGAGGGCATGGATCTTCGCAATGCTTAGACCTGACACCATTCCTCCCATTGCTAAAAACATCAGCACCATGAGGGCAATGCTGGTAACAGATCGGACAGCACGGTGTTCGGACGCGACAATACTGTCCCCATATCGCCACAAGACCCAGGTACAGGCAACACCGAAGGGAATGATAAACACCGTACTCAGTTCGTGATACTGAGCCACCGTATAGTGAGTTAGTGGCGAATTTACTTTTAGCCAAGCACTAGCACCACCATGCTCGATCCCTGCTCGATATCGCATAAATGCCCAATTGCCGGAAACTATCCCCAGAAAACTCAGCAATGTAAACCAAAAAATCAGGGTACGCAGTTGAGGGAGAACATTCTTTGCGCCCCGAATCAGTGGAAAAGCTAGATGTCCGGCATAGGCAGCAACGATCGTGGTGAGCAATGCGGCAACTGAATGAATGGTGCCGATACTCCGTTGCCAAGGGCTAGGATGGAGTAAGTTGGCAAATGGTAAAAGGAGAAATAAGCCCACTGATAAAAAGCTCAATCCATAGATACAAACTTGGGCTAAATCTGCGGAGCGAGGTAGTTCTCTAACTGGAGTAGTGGTAATTGGTGTCAGCTCTTTCATGAGGGGAGTGAATAGAGAATGCAAACTAGAGTCGATCGACTCCCGTTATTGCCACGCATGGTGTAGTCACCGTTGCGGAGATAATCGATCGCTTTGTGGATGTTAGGCTTGAATGCGGTAACTTTACCACTAGCAAAAATTGATGCCTGAATTAACCATATAAACAAAATGTAGTATCTGTCTTGCACATTTCCCCGAAAACATAGCAAATTATTGCGAAAACAGATAAATTATTAATTTTGAAGATAATCGTCCATTAATTACGACGTACAATTTCGCTACAAAAAGTGTATGCCTAGATATTTCAGCCTCGATCGTCCCGACCTTCGGTCGCCCTGCGGGTTTTAAGCACAATTGGGAGCGCTTAAAGTCAGCCATTTGGCTGACTTTAATAACTATTTACGAGTGTATTGTCGTAGTCTTGCGCTAGCACCACTTCAACCCATGCCAGTGGGGATGTGAGATTTAAGTTCGGTAATTTGGTTGTGTGCATCTACCATCACAACCTGCGGCTGGTGTTGGCGAGCTTGGCTCTCATCACACTGAACGTAAGTCATAATAATCAGCTTATCGCCCGGTACGCCCAGTCTAGCTGCGGCTCCATTTAACTCGATCGCGCCCGAGCCTGCTGCTGCGGCGATCGCATAGGTAATAAACCGTTGCCCGTTATTGACATTGACGACGTGTACTTGCTCGTAGGGGACTATTGCCGCAGCAGTCAATAACAGCTCATCGATACTGATGCTGCCCATATATTGCAGGTTAGCATTGGTAATCGTGCAACTGTGAATTTTGCCTGCCAATAACGTGCGTTGCATAGTTGTTGGTTAGTTGTTATTGGGGAAGGAGATGGGAGACGGGGAGACGGGAAGATGAGGAGACTAGGAGACTAGGAGACGGGGAGATGAGAGTTGAATATACTCTCATCTCCACTCCTAGCGCTCCAGTACTGGCGCTACGATTGCTTACTTCTTCGCTGCTGCAACGCATTCTTGCACTAATGGCATGACGGCATCGACATCTTTCCAGCCGAGGATTTCAGTAACTTTTTTTTCTAAGTTTTTATAGGTTTTGAAAAATTCAGAGATTTCATCCAAACGGTGTTGGGCGATATCTTTGAGCGAAGTGACGTTAGCATAACGCGGATCTTTATCAGGGACACACAAAATCTTCTCATCGCGATCGCCGCCATCGATCATTTCGAGCATCCCGATCGGGCGACAAGCAATCACACAACCTGGGAATGTAGGCTGATCCATCATCACCATCCCATCGAGCGGATCGCCATCGTTACCCAGCGTATTGGGAATGAAGCCATAGTCGCAAGGATATTGTACCGAAGATGACAAAACGCGATCGAGTGCCATCGCATTCATGTCTTTATCAAAT
>NZ_JANMZA010000668.1:0-4160 GCF_031382685.1 Chamaesiphon sp. OTE_8_metabat_110
TTTCGGCAACAGCAGGCGAGTGGCACTTTACAGTTGGAAGTGGAGGTACAGCCTGGTAAATGTTGGCAGCGAGTCCTAATTTGGTACAAGGGGGAAATTACATACGGCGGCAATAAATTAATCGATCGCGGCGAACTAATCAGAACGCTAGTTCAAAAATTTAAGCCAGAATATACACAATCGATCGAGGGTTGGCTGATTCAGCAGTTAGTTTACCCGCATTCGAGTCGAGAACTATTGACCTTTTTGGTGCAGCGACAGGTGTTGAGCTGGGAACAGATCGAGACTTGGGCGCAGGGACAAGTCGTATTTACCCTCGAACAAGCGATTAGTTTTGCGGGTAAATATCGGTTTAGTCCGCAAACCGAAGTGGACTTCTACCATCGGGCGGAGGGCGGTGGCTTGAACTGGAATCAGCTCATGATGACTGTCAATACTCGCCAGCAGTATTGGAGCAAAATTAGTAGTTTGATTCCGAGTATTGCAGCAATTCCCTTGCCACCAACGCCAGCAATGCTGGCAAAGATCGCCGAAGTCGCCATCAAACAACATTCTCAAAAGTGGTTTGACGGGCAAAAAACGATCGTCGAGATTGCTAGTGTCCTCGATCGCGATCCGCTCCAAGTCGCTCGCTCCTATGCGCAATGGGTACAAATGGGCTGGATGCACACTCAAGCGCCGATCCAAGGTGGGGGTGATATTTCCCTCGAATCGATCGTGCCGCCCGAATTGCCGATTGTCTTATCTGTCGATGATAGTCCGATCGTCCAAACGCGGATCAAGCGGGCACTCAGCGATATCTGCGAGGTACTACTTGCCAATGATGCGATGAGTGCGCTGCATTTACTGGCGCGACAGCCTGTCGATTTGTTGTTGCTAGATGTGACGATGCCCGGAATCGATGGGATCGAGCTATGTCAGACGCTGCGGCGGATGAGCAAGTTTACGCAATTGCCGATTATTATGCTCACAGCTAAGGATAAGAGCTACGATCGCGCCCTAGCCGAAATGGTCGGCGCAACTGAATATCTCACCAAACCGATCGACGATGCCAAGTTGGTCGCAATTGTTAATCAGTATACCAAAGGTGGGCATATTCAATGATAAGTATCCGCTCGATCGCACCCAATCTATATTCATAAACATCATGTCAGGTAAGCCGCATCTGATCTTTGCGTTGCATGGATCGCTGTATGGAATTAGTGCCGATTTTGTCCGCCAAATTTGTTCGTTGCCGGAGTTACACACCTTAGCCACCGCGCCAGCCGATATTTTAGGTATCTTTAATTGGCGATCGCAAATGGTGCCAGTAATGCACTTAGATTTGCGATTTGGGCGAGGTTTTTCGGGTTGTAGTGTGAGCGATCGGCTGATCGTAGTTGAGTGTCAAGGTATCCAGATGGCGATTGTCGCCCATGAGGTATTTGACGTCCAAACGATCGATCCGCAGCCATTAGACACTGCCTTGATTCAAGCTCGCCAAGCAGCAACCGATCGCCACTTTATCAGTGGGATCGCCCAAGGTTTGGACGCACCCATAACTTGCCTCGATCTCGATCGGCTCATTCGCGAACCCGAAGCTGTGGCGGCATTGGATCGCCAAACTAGCTCACCACTGATTGCTGGTGCAGGTGCGGACTTTTATAGTCGCTGTTGCCCCGAGGCTAGTATCGCCGACAGAGCGACATTTGCCACGCGCGCCCGTCAACTCCAGACAGCGATCGATCTAACTCAGAGCAGCAGTGACGAGCAGGGAGTATTAGTCGTCCAGATTGGCTCGGAATATCTCGGATTGCCACTCGAATTAGTCCTCGATGTCGATGTACTCGATCGCTTTTCGATCTCACCAGTCCCGATTGCACCGGAACATATTTTAGGTCAAATCAACTGGCGGAGCGAAATCGTGCCTGTACTAGAGCTGAGTAGTATCTTGCAGATGCCACCGCTACCACGTCAGGAAGTAGTTGTCGTCGAGATCGATAGTCTCAAAATGGGCATTGGCGTCGATCGCATTTTTGATGTCTTTTATCTCACCGGAGATCGCATTGACGCACTGCCAATCTCCGCCAGCGATCGCTCTCGTCAGTATCTACGCGGAGTATCAAAATATGCCGATGGCTTGATGTATTTGCTCGATCTGCGCGAGTTGGTAGAACGCAAATTTTTAGTGGCTAGTGCTGTCTAGCAATAACATCGCTGACATAGCACTTCAAGATCGCCACGGTTGCCAATAACTAGCATTTTTTAACTCAAGTAGCAACTTAATTTTCAAGAAATTATAAACATCGATTAGCTCAAACTTTATATTTTTAACTTATCTCACATCATCCCCTCCGAAAGTATATGCAAACCAATCTCTGGAATAGAGTTAATACTTTATCCTTTAAGACCAAATCAACACTGATCGCGATCGCCCTAGGTATTCTCCCGATCGCCACAATTGGCACGACTACTTATCTGCAAGTTAGTACTGCCAGCCAACAGCAAGCAGCCAAAAAGGAAAAAGAGCGCGCAGAACTGATCGCCGATAAATTCAATCGATTTATGTTCGAGCGCAATGGTGATGTTTCGGTAATCTCTGCACTACCAATTTTTAATAGCGCTAAAGTAATCGCAATTAGTTCGACAGCCGAAAAAACCAACCTACTCGATCGATTCATTGATACTTATCAGGTTTATGACAGTATTGCTGTATTTGACATCAAAGGTAACTTAGTCGCTCAGAGCAAAGGAGAGTCCCTTACCAAAATTAATCACTCAAATCGTCAGTATTTCAAAGATGCGCTGAAAGCGGGAAAAGCAGTTGTTTCCGCACCAGAAGCTAGTAAATATACTGGTAGAATCTCGGTGTTTTTTGCCGCACCAATTAGGGATTCAATTACGAATAATATTATCGGGGTAGTCAGAACGCGCACCCCAGTCGAGCGACTGGGAGCAGTGCTAGAAGATTTCGCGAATAAGCAAGAACGCTATCACATTATCGATCGCCAGAATAACAAAGTATTTATTAGTTCTAGTGGGGAATATACCAACCAGCCAGAATCTCCAGCAATGCTCGCAGCACGCACCAAGGGCGGGCTCATCTTACGCCAACAGACTGGGAGCAATCGATCGGAACTCCTGAGTGCGGCTCCCTTGAAAAAGCTAGAGGGCATGACAGAATTGCCCTGGACAGCGGTAGCAACGATCGATGAAGATGCTGCCTACATCGAACTGCAAGGGCTGTTGTGGACGACTCTACTCGGGGCGATGGCGACAGGTGCATTGACAGTCGGATTAGCGATTTTCTTTGCCGATCGCACCGCCAGATATGTCCAACGGACGATCGCGACGATTACCAATTCTGCCAACGAAATCGTCGATTCAGTTGAGTCTCAAGAAATCTCCATCAACCAACAAGCTAATTCGGCGATCGCCACGACAGATAGCGTCAATGAATTAGAAAATATCTCCACCGCCACCGCCGCACAAGCTACCGCATCCGCTACCGGAGCCAAACAAGCCCTCTCACTGGCGGAAGAAGGGTCTAAAGCCGTCCAAAAAACCATCCATGAGATTTCGGAACTACGCGATCGCGTCGATGAAATCGCCCAGCAAATCGTCAATTTGGGCGAACAAACCGGACAAATTACCAACGTCTCCGACTCCGTATCCGACTTAGCCAAACAAACCAACATGCTCGCACTCAAAGCCGCTGTAGAAGCCGCCCGCGCTGGCGAACAGGGGAAAGGCTTCGGCGTAGTTGCTGGTGAAATTCGGAAACTAGCAGATGAAAGTAAAAAATCTGCTCAAAAGATTAACGATCTGGCGACAGATATTCAAGCCGCGATCGCCCGCACAGTTACCGTCACCGATCGCGGTACCAGAACCGCCACTGAAGGGATTCAAATTGCCGAAAATACCGCCTCGACCTTTATCGGCGTTACCGATGCTGTCAACAACGTATTTTTGAACTCTCAACAAATTTCCGCCAGTACCCAACGCCAATCTACCGCGATTCAACAGGTACTAGGCGCAATGAACGCGATCTCTCAAGGCTCTCAAGAGAGTGCCATCGGGATGCACAAAGTCAAAACCTCTACTAGAGAACTCAACCAGATTGCCGATGAGCTGCAAGCAGTGGTGAGTTAGGGGATAGGGGATAGGGGATAGGGGATAGG
>NZ_JANMZA010000016.1:0-4397 GCF_031382685.1 Chamaesiphon sp. OTE_8_metabat_110
CGCTCTACAGCCGGGGTTTCGATCGGTGTGAAACCATAACTCTCATACACCCGCCGAATTGTATCCATCAAGTGTTGTTCGAGGCGCTTTTCTCCAGGTAAAAATTCAGGAAAGCCGCTGGGAGTGGAAAAGTTAATTTTATCCATGAGATGGGAGATGGGAGTGAATAGTGGATAGTGGATAGTGGATAGTGGATAGTGGATAGTGGATATTATTATAATTTTTGGTTGGCGTCTGTTTCGATCGTGTGGTTAGTTGAGCATTTAGCTAACAGGTAAAGAACTTCAGTCCCAACTCCCAACTCCCAACTCCCAACTCCCATCTCCCACTCTCATGGATAAAATCAATTTCTCCACTCCCAGCGGTTTTCCTGAATTTTTACCTGGAGAAAAGCGCCTCGAACAACACCTAATGGATACAATTCGGCGGGTGTATGAGAGTTATGGTTTCACGCCGATCGAAACCCCGGCTGTAGAGCGGCTAGAAGTCCTTCAGGCGAAGGGAAACCAGGGTGATAATATCATTTACGGTTTGCAGCCAATGCTCCCCCCCAATCGCCAAGCAGAGCGAGATGAAGCTGGCAAGGGCGATACCGGATCGGAAGCTCGTGCGCTGAAGTTCGATCAAACCGTACCACTGGCTGCTTATATCGCCCGTCACCTCAACGATCTCCAGTTTCCTTTTGCGAGATATCAGATGGATCTAGTCTTTCGCGGCGAAAGGGCAAAAGATGGACGTTATCGTCAATTTAGACAATGCGATATCGATGTTGTCGGACGCAAAGAACTGAGTCTGCTGTATGACGCTCAAATGCCCGCGATCATCGCCGAAATTTTCAGTCAGCTCAACATCGGTGATTTCCTAATTCGGATCAATAATCGCAAAGTATTAACTGGCTTTTTTGATTCGTTGGGTGTATCACCCGATCGCATTAAAATCTGTATTAATATTATCGACACCCTCGAAAAAGTCGGCGTTGCTAAGGTACTCGCAGGTTTAGCAACTCAAGGATTGTCACCCGAACAATCCCAACAGGTTATCGATTTTATCAAGATCGAAGGTAATGTCGATGGAGTCCTCACTACTCTCAATGACTTTGCCACCAAACTACCCGATGCCGATCGATTTAAACTAGGTATTGAAGAATTAACTACCGTAATTAATGGTGTTCGAGATCTGGGCGTACCCGCTAATTGCTATTGCATCGATCTCTCGATCGCGCGAGGCTTAGACTACTACACAGGCACCGTTTATGAAACTACCCTAATCGGACATGAAGCCCTCGGGAGTATCTGTTCTGGCGGTCGATATGAAGAATTAGTCGGCACATTCATCGGCGAAAGTATGCCCGGAGTCGGCATTTCCATTGGTTTAACTCGCCTAATTTATCGCTTACTAAAAGCTAATATCTTACAACCATTAGCAGCAACGCCCACTCAAGTAATGGTCTTAAATCTTCAAGCAGATTTGATGCCAGTTTACCTCCAAGTATCTCAACAACTGCGCCAAGCTGGTATCAAAGTCGCCACCGCATTTGATAAACGTCCGCTGAAGAAACAATTTGCGCTAGCAGATAAACAAGGGATAACTTTTTGTGTCGTTATTGGCGAAGAGGAGGCTGCAAATCAGCAGTGTATCTTGAAAAATATGACTAATGGCGAGCAAGTTGTGGTCTCGATCGAGGATTTAGCCACTGAAGTGAAACAGCGATTGGGTTGATTGGATAGTTACTTCTAATGGTTTAATTCAGTAATCGGCTAGGCTATAACTCCCAAACATACTCTGGATCGTCAAGTGCTGCTTGTACTATAGAAAGATTGCTAAGATCGTGGAAGGGACTAGATTTAGCCAAATCGACAATCGCGTTTAGTGCTAACCCAAGCTGTTGATTATCATCAGATGACATCGCTCGATCGATTTTTTGAAAAAGTGATTGAAAGTTTTTGGCACGTTCGTCAAATGAACGATCGAGATAATTAATTAAGAAATCGCGTTTTGCCTGAATTTCAGCAAGAGTGATATTCTCCCAAGCCTCGATTTCACTGCGTTTAGTTTTTTCTTCTTCAGTGATTTTCAAGTACTCAGTCCAAGCTTGAACAACATCGTTCAAGCATTGAGCTGGATTATTAAATCCTTCCATACCATATCTGAAATCAATCGAGTATTTTACATTCGCCATGTTGGTTCTCAGATATTACGGTACTTTGCTGTCAACATTGCTGTTGCCTGATTTAAATTGCCTTTATTATCTAGTACTGGAATTTTCAGAATTTCGGCTAATGCCTTAATTAGAAGTGCAACTTGTTGAAACTTGACTGCATCTCTATCTCTCTCAAAAGGTTTTGACTCTAGCTCTCCTAGACCGTCGATAGCCTGATTGTTTAATGTCTTCACAAGATCTTTTAGCTCTCGAATCCGTGTTTGTACTTGTTCGAGAAGATCCTCGAAGACATCAAGTTTTGCAATCTCGGTATTGGCTTCTGCTTTGTAAAGACGCGCCTTCGTTAAAGCTTTTTCTCCTTGTCCTCCTAAAACAAAACCACCCATCATTAAAGCTGGTGCTATTGCAATTCCACCTAGCACGATAGATCCCAATGCCATCCCACCACCTCCTGTAGCTAGAGAACCTCCGCCAAGCCATGCCAAAGTGGCATTCCAAGCCGCAGCACCGCTAAGCCCACCAATTGCTGTTCCCGTGCTGGCTGTACCAAAAAGTCCCACAAGTGCTACTGTACCTTGACTCGCCGCAGCAGCAGATCCAAGAGCTTTGAAACCACCTTTGACAAAATTCTGTGCCTCTAATGCTGATGTTTTATATTCGTGGATTTGCTGAGGCGAAACCCCTTCTAATCCCTCTAAAAAATCCAAATTGCTCTGCGAAGCCTGTTGACCGATTCGTTCGATAAAGGCCACTAAACGACCAATGGTTTCAATTTTGACTTGGATTTGAAGCTGACCATACTCTTCTGCCAATTTCTGAGTCACTTGGAACGTGCGCTCAACCGACTTCTGCTTCTGTTCATACCTTTTTTGAGCTGCTTTTCCGATTTTCTTGGCTTCATCCATTTTGGAAACGCCCTCTGCTCCTGCTGCGACTCCTACACCAGCAGTAATCAAAGCAACAGCACCGAGAATAATTGGAATAATGAAAATCATGATTAATCTCTTAGCTAAAAAGGATATGCTTTTCCGAACAAACCTATACTGTTTATTTCAGGTAATTTCCACAAATATAGCAATAGAAAACGTAATGTGCCCTCAGTAAATACTCGGATGTCGCAGGGTATATGACTATTTATTTAGTCTGGCAATCGATCTAAATGCTAAAAAGCCCACACTAAAATTTTAAGTTTAGTGTGGGCTTTTTTAATTTATAAGTAAATTACGCAATCGCTGCCATTGTGACATCATTGGTAGCAAGTAAATCCTGAAGTTCTTCCGAATCAACAGTTTCCTTATCAACCAACATGTTTGCTAGTTTGTCTAAGACATGCTTGTTGCCGAGTAAGACAGCCTTCGCACGCTTGTAAGCTTCTGCTACTAATTGGCTGACTTCATCATCAACAATTGCCGCAGTTTCTTCGGAGAAGTCCCGTTCGGAGGCGATATCGCGACCGAGGAACATATTCCCTTGTTGACGACCGAGGGCGACGGGGCCGAGCTTCTCGCTCATCCCGTACCGCATTACCATTTGACGGGCAACGCGAGCGACTTGTTGAAGGTCATTGGAAGCACCAGTAGTGACTTCTTCTTCACCGAAGATGATTTCTTCGGCAATCCGACCGCCGAGAGCGACAGCCATTTGGTTTTGGAGGTAGGAACGGCTGTATAGCCCGGATTCCATCCGATCTTCGCTCGGCGTAAACCAAGTTAGACCGCCAGCATTACCACGGGGGATGATGCTGATCTTTTGTACGGGGTCGTAGTCGGGCATTAAGGCACCAACGAGAGCATGACCAGCTTCATGATAAGCAACTAACACTTTGCGCTTCTCGCTCATTACGCGGTCTTTCTTTTCTGGGCCTGCTAACACACGATCGATCGCGTCGTTGACTTCATCCATCGAGATTTCAGTCAAGCTACGACGAGCGGCGAGAATTGCGGACTCATTCAAGAGGTTGGCTAAGTCTGCGCCTGTGAAACCAGGAGTCCGGCGGGAAATGCGTTCGAGATCGACATCTTTAGCAAGTGTTTTACCACGAGCGTGAACGTTGAGGATTTCGAGGCGACCAGCGTAGTCAGGACGATCGACAACTACTTGACGATCGAAACGACCTGGGCGTAGAAGTGCGGAGTCGAGTACATCGGGACGGTTGGTAGCGGCGATGATAATAATCCCCGTATTGCCTTCAAATCCGTCCATCTCGGTCAGTAATTGGTTGAGGGTCTGTTCCCGC
>NZ_JANMZA010000035.1:0-19390 GCF_031382685.1 Chamaesiphon sp. OTE_8_metabat_110
GGCGGTACGATGAGTGCTAACGCGCATGGGTGGCAATCAGATCGCCCCCCTTTTGCCAGTACGGTGGAGAGTTTCCGGCTGATGTTAGCTGATGGGCGGGTGGTACGCTGTTCCCGACAAGAAAATCCCCAGCTATTTTCACTCGTGCTCGGTGGCTACGGTTTATTTGGGATCGTGCTGGATGTGAATCTGCGGGTAGTACCCAATCAAATGTATTCAGCTCGTCGGGTAACGATCGCCAGTCAAGATTACGTGCAGACGTATCGGCAACAGGTGAGCGCGGATGTGGGGATGGCTTATGGGCGATTGTCGGTTGCACCCGAGAGTTTTTTGCAAGAGGCGATCGTGACGACCTATCATCGAGTTGCGGCGGTTCCTCCCGCTCTAAGTGCCACGCCAGCACCAGGACTGGCACGGCTAGTCGTGCGCGGTAGCGTGGGGAGCGACTACGGGAAACAATTGCGCTGGCAATTAGAAAAAGCCAGCGGCGGGGAAGCAGGGACGGATGTGTCTCGCAATCAAATTCTCAATCGTCCCGCCACGTTATTTGCAAATCACCAGCAAGCTCAGACGGATATCCTGCATGAATATTTTATCCCTCCAGCGTCATTACCTCTATTTTTAGAAAAATGCCGCCAGATTTTTCCCCAGCACCAAGTCGATTTGCTCAATGTCACCGTGCGGAATGTGCGCCCAGATCGCGATGCTTTCTTGCGTTATGCCGATCGCGAAATGTTTGGGTTAGTGATGCTCTTCAATCAACAACGCCTCCCGGCTGATGAAGCTCAAATGCAAGCTCTCACTAGCGAGCTGATTGAGGCGGCGATCTCAGTCGGCGGAACATATTATCTACCCTATCGTCTTCATGCCACCCCCGCCCAGTTTCAGCGGGCGTATCCTCGCGCCGAGCGGTTTTTTCAGCTCAAACGTCACTACGACCCCCATGAAGTTTTCCAAAATTACTTCTATCTCAAATATGGCAAAGAGGGTAGAGGGTAGAGGGTAGATGGTAGTTCTAGTCAAAGTAGGGTGCGTTACCCTGACGGGATAACGCACCGCCCAAGCTCGATCGAACTGCTTTGGCCTGTTTCAGCTTAAATATTAAAAAAAAGTATCGTATCTAACCAAATAGTAGTTTTCATTAGATAATTTCAATATCATAATATAAGTAAAGTTAATCGGTAGCATAATGGGGATCGTGGTAATGACACAAGCAACTTGGAGCCAAGCACAAGAAATGGCAACCTATCGTCCTGGGCAAAAAGTTGCTCTCAAACACAGCCCTAGCGTCATTGATACTGTAATTGCTTACGACCCGATGATGGTACCGCCAATCGTCCTAGCTAGCGATCCCCAGCCACGTTACCCTGAAGAACTCACCTTAATATCGCAGCCTGGGACTGGATTTAACTGGCTCAATCCTTGGGCAAAATCGACAATCGTCCCAGCGAGAGTATTAGTGCGACGCTAATTGACTTTCAGAAATTTTTCAGCCCCAAGTTATCTAGATTGGTTTCAGACGCGATCGATCTCTTGAAGCGGCGCTATGTTGTGCGATCCCCACGCTCGACAATTGCGAATTGTAACGTGAGTATCGCACACGACGCCGATTTTCTGCGATACTGATAAATCGATAAAAGAATATTATTGTTGGGACGATCTCATGCGGGATGCTGTAACAAATCTCATTAAAACATACGATATTACGGGTCGTTATTTAGACCGTAATGCCATCGATAGCTTAAAATCCTATTTTGATACTGGTGCTGCGAGAATTAGTGCTGCTGGGGTTATTAATGCCAATGCAGCGGCGATCGTCAAACAAGCCAGCTTGCAATTATTTGGTGAATTGCCCGAGTTGATCCGTCCGGGTGGCAATGCTTATACGACAAGACGCTATGCTGCTTGTCTGCGGGATATGGATTATTATCTCCGCTACGCTAGCTATGCGATCGTTGCTGGAGACACGAATGTTTTAGACGAGCGGGTACTCCAAGGCTTGCGAGAGACTTATAACTCCCTGGGTACTCCGATTGCACCTACCGTGCGGAGCATCCAAATCATGAAGGATCTAGTTAAAGATCGGCTGGCATTAACTGGGATGCTCGATACTAGTTGCGTTGATGCGCCGTTCGACCATATGACTCGTGAAATTAGCGAACGCGACATCTAAGTTGCGTCGATACTAGTGGTGCTGATGCACTCGGCTCTCCAGCAGTTATGGTGATAAGCAAGACTTATTGAAAGGGATGCTAAGCTGAGCCTTTGTTTCCCGACGGTTTAGCGACCCAAATCGCGCCGTAGGCGAAGACGTGTCGCTAGACGGTTCCCTCGTGCTAAGCGTTTGGGTCAAGACAAAAGCTAGCCCTGCTATTTTAAATAGCAGGGCTAGCTTTTGCTTTTCTGGTAAATTGCGGTGAGGTTCGCTCATCGCAATTATAATCGTTCAAACTGCCACATACGCGAGAGCAAGGTTAATTAGCTGTTTAGGCTATTACGCTGCTGCTGGCTCTGGAGTTACAGCAGTGAGACTGTCCAGTGAAAGGGGAATCAGATCGCAAGTACTAGTCAGACCTAATAACATTTGCTCGTTAGGATTGATAATTTTGCCAGTGATCCCACAGCGCTCCTCAGCGTTTGCAGTTGCAGCAACGGTAGCGCGGATATCTTCAGAAGTAAATCGGTGGCGGTAGTCGCCAGATTTCTGCTGAACGTATTTCCACAGAACCTCACGAATTAGAGCTTGATAGCCTTGATGTCCAGAAATTTCTTTCAGGCGTTCTTTTAGTTCGCGCTCTAGACGAATGCTAGTCACCTCCATCTCAGTGGTGGGTGTGCGCTTTAATGTGTGCATTTTCAGTTGCTCCGAGAACTTGGTATAAACAGGGTGGTGTATTTAGCGTAGTATTATTCGCGTTAAATTGCAAACATCTACTCTATTTATAATTATTCCGTAATACGGTACATTTGTGCGCTTTTGTAAATTAACAGTTACGGAATCGACCGCAAAAGTACTGTTAGTAGGATTTGTCAGTAGCGATCGATTTAGGATTGGAGCGCTCGCGAAGTTACCAACAGCGGGGTGCAGAACGCCATCGACTCAATTTAGCTCGCGGATGACGATGGCGAGAACTCTTGCGATCGCCATCGATCCTCACAATTTCCTCACAATCTTTCATTAAGCTACAACGATGAGCCAGCGCTCGGATTTCATCAAATTTCAGAAAAAACTATGTTGAAGTTGATTTACACAGAAACATCTCTACATCTAGAACTGCTGACTTCCGATCTCGAAGAATGGATCGAGCAACGATTGATATTCGACACTAGCATCGGTCAGAAAACCCTGACTAGCGCCGAAAAAGCCACTTTTTTATTGCCATCGCTGGTTTGCGAAGCCACGGCACTTAATTCATACCTGGATCGCGAGGGCGTGCAAGGTGTGAGTGTCGATCGATGCGATCTCGATCGAGTTGAAATCGAGTTACCAGGCTATTGGCTGGCAACAGACTTAGATAGTGCCGAAGGGATCTTCGTCACCCAATTACCAGATCGAGTAGAATCATATCTGTGGCAACTATGGGACAGTGCCCATAACCACTCGGTGACTAGCGATCGGGCGATCGGGTAAGTATGATATCGATCTCCACGATCGATATATTATTCCGGTATTGGCAAAATTGAAAAAACAACGTCTAGATTTATTACTGGTAGAACGGAATTTATGTGCATCTCGCCAGTTAGCACAACGCTGGATTCAGGCTGGAGAAGTGCGCGTCAATGGTGAAGTCGTAGATAAATCAGGCACGGCAATCTTAGTGACAGCCACAGTTGAAGTCAAAGCCAGAGCGCGATTTGTCTCCCGTGGTGGTGAAAAATTAGCCAAAGCATTGGACGTATTTTCGATCGCCACACGCGATCGGATCTGCTTGGATGCAGGCATTTCAACAGGCGGTTTCACTGATTGTCTATTGCAAGCTGGCGCAAGGCAAGTATACGGGATCGATGTCGGCTACGGTCAAGTAGACTGGAAACTGCGGACTGACGATCGTGTTGTTCTGCGCGAACGGACGAATATTCGCCATCTGGCTCCGACCGAACTATATGGCGGAGTGGATGGTGCATATTCAGCCATCCTACCAGATCTGGGGGTAGTTGACGTATCATTTATCTCCCTGGTAAAAATATTACCCGCATTAAAACTGTTGCTAGCACCACCAAAAGAACTCGTATTGCTAGTTAAACCACAATTTGAGGTAGGTAAAGAGGCGATCGGGAAAAATGGAGTAGTGCGAGATTTAGCAGCGCAAGCCAAGGCAATTTGGGGGGTATTAGCAGCAGCACAAGAGTTAGGCTGGGATTATCGCGGTTTAACCTGGTCGCCACTCGTCGGCCCCGCCGGGAATATTGAGTATTTATTGTGGTTAAATACAAATGGTGATGAACTCATAACGCCACCAGATTTAGCTGCGATCGATTTGTTGACTGTATCTGCTCGCGAAGCGTTGGGTAGAGGGTAGATGGGAGTTTGGAGATGGGAGTTGGGAGAGGGTAGAGGGTAGAGCTAATAGAATATAGAACAGTCCCCCGTCTCCCAGTCTCCTCGTCCCCCCGTCTCCTCATCCCCCCGTCTCCTCGTCCCCCAATCCTCATCCCACCTCCCAACTCCCATCCCCCATCTCCCAACTGAACTATGGCAATCCAACTGCGTGTATATGTCCCCCCACATCCATTAATCAAACATTGGTTGGGGATGGCGCGGAATGTCGAGACATCGCCCAAAATCATGCGCCAAACCTTGGCAGAATTGGGGAAATGGTTGGCGTATGAAGCGATTCGGGAATGGCTCCCGACGATCGAGCTTCAGATTCCGACACCGATGGCGGAAACCACGGCAACATTCGTCCATCCGCAGACTAAACTGGCGATCGTACCCATTTTACGAGCGGGATTGACATTAGTTGAGGGGATTCAGTCAGTCTTACCTCTGGAGTCGGCGATTTATCATCTGGGACTAGTGCGCGACGAACAGACATTGTTGCCCAGTTGCTATCTGAATAAATTACCCGATAGCTTCGATCCAGACACGCGGATTATCATCGCCGAGCCGATGCTGGCAACTGGGGGGACGATAATGCAAGCGATGACAGAATTAGTTAAAAGAGGGATCGATCCAGCTTACGTGCGGATTATTGCGATTATCGCCGCACCCCCAGCTCTCCAAAAACTCAGCGAAACTTATCCGACGATGAGTATTTATGCCGCGATGATTGATGAACATGTCAATGAATCCGGTTTTATCGTCCCCGGCTTGGGTGATGTTGGCGATCGCGCTTTTGGAACGTAGGGAAGGTGTTAGGCTTTAGGTATTAGGTGTTAGGGAAAATCCTTGTTGGCACAACAAGTAACAGAATGAGCCACGTCCTGTTTAAAGTCCGACCCCTCAGTCCTAAAACCTAAAACCCAAATCCGATCCCTAAAGCCTAAAGCCCAATACCTAACACCTAATTGCACTATCGTCGTTTTGGCAAAACTAACCTTTCCCTTTCCGCATTCTCCCTCGGGACGATGCGGTGCTTAGCCGATCCTGAGATCGCTTATCGTACCGTGCGAAAAGCGATCGAAATGGGGGTCAACCATTTAGAGACAGCCAGAGGCTACGGACAAAGCGAGCGGTACTTGGGACTAGCACTCGATCGATTACCAGTAGATCGATCGCAACTGCATATTACAACCAAATTACCGCCGACAGCCGATCGAGCCTTAATGGCACAGTGGATCGATGAATCACTAGAGCGGTTGCAAGTAGATTATATCGACTGCGTAGGAATTCATGGGATTAATACAGCCGAACATTTAGACTGGGTGAAAAATGGCTGTTATGCAGCGATTAGCGACGCGATCGAGTGTGGTAAGGTCAAACACCTCGGTTTTTCGACTCACGGTAGCTTAGAGCTGATTTTAGCCGCGATAGAGACACAATTGTTTGAATTTATCAACCTGCATTATTATTATTTTTACCAACGATTAGCACCTGCGATCGAGTTAGCGAATAAATATGACATGGGGATATTTATCATTTCCCCTGCGGACAAAGGTGGCAAACTCTACACACCACCGCCGCAGCTAGTAGAATTATGCCAACCATTGACACCTTTAGCATTTAATTATCGCTGGCTATTAGCCGACGATCGAATTACCACCCTCAGCCTCGGCGCTGCTAATCCTGACGAACTCTATCCCGCCCTCGATCTCGCCGATGCCCACTATCCACTTACAGTAATAGAACAGGAAATTATCGATCGATTGGCGCAGCAATTACAAACCAGTCTCAACACCGATCTATGCAGTCAATGTCACGCCTGCTTACCTTGTCCCGCCCAGATTAATATCCCCGAAGTACTGAGACTGCGAAACCTGGCGGTTGCTTATGAAATGACCGATTATGGACGATACCGCTACCAGATGTTTGAAAATGCCGGACATTGGTTTCCCGGAATGAAAGCCAATCATTGTAACGAATGTGGCGATTGTCTACCACGTTGTCCGCAGGAATTAAATATTCCCGAATTGTTAGCCGATGCTCACGAAAAACTGCATACTCGTCAGGGCAGAAGATTGTGGGAATAAACTCACGAGATTTATCATTTTCTTGCCACAATCGAGCCATGAAAACCCCTTCGATCGGCAGATTTCAACTTTTTTCAAAATGTTCTTAAATGAACATTTTGTTGACGACCAGCACAAAAAACATTTACACAGACGCAGCTATTATAGCGTGTAACGCATCATCATCCGATCGGATGAAATAGCCGCGAAAATTTTGTGTTTCGACTGTTTCAGACGACCGCGCCGATCCGTTAAATATGGGCATGGTAGGTTGGATAAAACAACACCAAACTCAATCTAAGATTTTACCTAGATATTCTTCCCAACTGTAACTAAGTGTGTAACTTATCGAAGTGTTGATGCAGCCGAACCGATATCGAGCGACTCTGATTGACTTTGTTGTGTAAATGATAGAACCCAACTCGCAGCCAAAGCATAGTCTAGAGTATATCGAGCGATCGCAAACATCACCACACTCTCACCTACTGATAAACCATCGATCCAAACTTGTGACAAACTAAACGCGTCCACATCAATATGCGCCAAACCGCGTACCAGCCCAAAAGCTAACACCGCACCAGAATTGAGATGATGGTTGCGATCGGTACGGATGATATAACGGTAAGTAACGCCAAATAGGAAACCGCTGACGATCGCGATCGCCACTTCCACACCCAGGCTTAGCAACGATTTTGGGTGGCTCAACCACAGAGATCGATCCACAAGCATCGTTATCCCATCGAAGATACCTGCGGCAATTCCCCCAAGACTGCCAGCCTTAATTGATTCGATTCTTTCTAGTCGATCGTGCATGGGGACTTAGTATACGGAACCAGCACCGATAAATCAACATTTGTGCAAAGTAATGTAAAAGACCGAGATCGCAGATCGCGAATGTGGGAAGTATTGTAAAGTAGATGGCAGCGATTCGCGCTCCTCGGGTTCCCCGAGGGTTTGGCGAATCAGCGACCGAAACGCACGTTGAGGGAACCTCAGCGCGATTTCGGTCAAGACAAGACAGCTAAGTTGGTGCGGACGAGTCGTAGAGATCGCCCCCTCACCAGTTAAAATACAAGTAATAATTCAAAACCAAACAATGGTAGACCGTCCAATCAAGAAAGCCGATCGTCAAAATCCACCTGTTGAGAGTGACGGCAACCCCAAAGCTTCCGAAGCTCCGAAGAAAAAGAGTAGCGAGCGTGAGAGTCGCGGTGGGGACAAAGGTAGTAGTAGAAGAGACTCCAACAAACGAGACGAAACCAAAGCACCTGAAAATCTCGCACTGATGAGAGGGCCAAAACCCAGCAAAGCTAAGCCCCCAGTCATCAAGGCAGCATCAGAAACGGATGAAGAGACAGAAACAGCCGCTGATGCTGGAGACGCAGCAGCGACAGAAGAGAGTTAAATTAGCTCGCCGATGCTGGCAATCTCGGTAGCCAGAACTTAGCGTTAATTTAGGTATTAATCCTGTGGCAGCTCTCGATCTGGCGATCGAGAGCTGCTAATTTTTCGGATCGATGAGCTAGATTGAAAATGCTAATTTCGACTGTCTGTCAGCGCTTTTCGAGCGATACAGGCGATCGATTGTGCTGGTGGCGGGGCATCAGCGCCAGCTAAAAACTCAATCAGCCGATCTTTGAAGCCTAATTTACCTGGCTCGCCGCGAAACAACTCATCGCCAACGTTATGATAATGGGGATACAGCTCGATCGTAAAGCCCAATGGCGCGAGGGTATCGTGATAGAGTGCAGGTGTCACCCCATCCCCTGGCTGAGCATTGTGAATCTCAGTTGCCAATCGCCAAGCGATCTCGTGCGGAGATTTATAGACATCTGCTCTCCCTGGCAACCAATACATCGGAAATCTTTTTCTAGCTTCGACGACGAGCAATGGCAACCCTTGATAAGTAGATGTATTGCACAAGGGGTCTTCATCGGTAATCAACAAACCCCCCGGACGCACTAGCCGTGCCGCTTGCGCCAAAACCTGCGCCATATCATCGCAATGATGTAATACGGCATTGAGAGTGACGATATCCGCGCAACCTTCAATCAAGGGGAGATCGTGAGCATCGGCGAGTAGCGGCGTGTAACCAATCTGCCGCGCATGTTGCAGCGCACCATGACTAATGTCAATCCCCAAGATCGTCCGAGGCGAACCACCAACGGCGGCGAACACATTACCAGGGCCGCAGCCGATATCGATGACAATTTTGTCATCCCAATTGCCAACAGCAGCTTGCCAGCGTTTGGCAAATTCTTGACTGCTATTTTCTAGTTTAAAATACTTCAATCCAAATTCTGGGTCGCCAAAGAAGCTGGCATTGGCAAGCATACCGGGACTCCAATGCGGAATTTCACAGCTCGGGATCGGTGCCGCTCGATCGACTATCGATCGCGAATGCGGCTGGCTAGGCTGTATCAGTCGATCGATCTGAATATTGGGAGCCAGATATGGGGATATCGTCGCGGCAGTGGTTAACATTAGCTAAATTTCTCTGGAATATTATAGATAATCTGTGCGCGGAAACTAATGCTACGGGGTATTTGATTGACATTGGTAGATGCCTAAAATAGGCAGGAAAGTGTAAGTTGAACGAAGCTATACTCGTTACTAGTCATTGTATAGACTCATACTACTAACAAGATTATACTCTAAGAATATATATTTAATTGTTACCTATTAGCCATAAATTGCGCTCGTAGTCACGGTCTGGTCGATGGACGGATAAATTCGATCTGCTTAGCTCGGCAGCGATTTTCATTGACTAAACTGCTGGGGCATCCCGATTGCTATGGCGATCGCCACTGAGGTGAAATATTCTCAAACAAGCTGGTCGATCGGGGAGATCGGGCTATAATGGCTGTCGATTGCTATGAGAAAAGTTATGACTAAATATGTGCTGTGGGGTAGTTATTGTGAAGATGTTGTCAATAAACGCGCCCCCTATCGATCGGCACATTTAGCGGGACTAGCACAGCAAAAGGCCGATGGCATCCTCGTGACGATCGGCCCAACGCAAGACCTCACCAAAGTTTTTGGCATCTACGAAGCGACTGATGCCCAGCAAGTCTGCCAGCTCATCGAAGCCGATCCTTACTGGGTAAATGGAATTTGGACGGAATATCAAGTCAAAGAGTGGATTCAAGCCATTTGAAGCTGGGGAACATTTTGGCAAATATTCGCTCGAACTAATTAGCAGGAAAGATCGCCAGTAGCAATGGGTACTCTAAAATAATCGGTGTCGATTTTGGGGCGGATGTCAAAATCGACACTCCACTCAGATCGCATTCCCCCTCTCGAACCTGCTTAACCGCATTAGCGTAGCCGCGTTTCGGCAGAGCCGACGCTTCGCGAACGCTGTAGGTAATCGCGCCACCCTCCATTGATATAATCGGATTACAGATCTTAAATTTTACCCAACAGCATCACCATGACTATTCGCCGTCAGTATAGTTTGCCAAACTGTACCCTCGTTTTAGACGGGTTGAGTGATGGCAGCTCCACCACTGGGATTACCGATCCGCGCCCCATTATGTCTAGTTTGTTTAATGCTGAATGCCACTTTGTCGGCTGCGAACAGCCCCTAGTTGGCGGACGGGATTTTCTGACTAGTTTGGTGACAACAGTCAGTAACTATGCCCAAGAATTTTTAAGCGGGATCTCCCACCCTTTGTCAGAGCCAGCTCACAGCCTAGTTTCGCTAGTTAAAGGCGATCGCGACAATATCCATCAGCTCCAAGCAACGCTGGATCCTGATGCTACCGCCGTGGCGCAGCCGACACGGGTAAATTTAACCACAGTGCAACTATTCGATCTGCTCGAAGCGATCGATCAATTTCTGGCAGACAGAAGAACTTTACCAGAGATCGTGATTCCGCTCCAGCCGATTCGCAAAGCCATCGCCCAGCCGATCGCGACACAGGCTGTCCCCATCGGCTTAGGAGTAGCTAGTTTGGTGGCAGCGAGTCTGATCGGCTATGCTCTACCCTCACCAAAAGTCCCTGCTCCCCAGGCACCCCTCCCGACGACAACCACCGCCCCCGCCACTCCGAAGCCACCCGCAGCTATTCCCCAACCCGCAGCAACTACCACGCCAGCACCCAGTAGTGCCGTACCGAGCAAAACTGGCACTCTCACTAGCGCGACTCAACTCGGCTTCCTAGAGCGGAAATTGCAGCGGGATCTCCGTCAGGATTGGCAGCAGCGAGATCGATCGCCGCAACCTGCTAGTTTTCAAGTCAACGTCAATCAGGACGGTCAGATCGTCGGTTATCAGCCTGTCGGGACGACAAATCCCGCCCAGTCCGAACTCACGCCGCTACCCAAACTCGCCATCAAAAATCCCAATCCCAATCAAGCGATCGGTAATTTTAACGTCGTATTCAATCCGACAGGGACAATCGAGATCGCAGCAACCACTCCCGTTGCAGGTGCGGATTTAGGCAAACCAATTAGCGACACCAAATTGCAGACAACCCTAGCCACCCAACTCAAATCGAAACTTCAGCAGTCCCTAACTAGCACCAAACCGATCGATTCTCAAAATCTCAACTATCGGGTTGCCGTCACTGCTACTGGTGATATTGCTGATTATGCCCCCGACGATCGCCGCGCTTATGAAAATGAAACCAAAACACCGCTGCCAAAATTAGCCAAATTCAATCCTCAAGCAGCAATTTCCCAAGAACCACTTGCTCAATATAAAGTTACATTTCAGCCTGATGGCAAAATTATCGTTGTACCCAAATAAGGTGCGTTAGAGTGTAATTAGATTGTACATTTTGCCGTTGACAGCCTCAGTCAGGACTGACAAAATAGAAGTTATATGGCAAAACGTCCCCTACCGTTGGCTAGATCGACTTGGCAGTTATTACCCTATACACTGCTGGGAACGAGCTTGTTTGCTTGGGTATCTAGCGCCCATCTCAACCAATTTTTTTCAGTCTATTTAGTCTTACTTGCCGCACAATTGGGCACAGTTGGGATCTATTTGCTCATGGGTTGGCTAAAATCGAGAAATCGTCAGCATCTATAGGCAATTATTGTCTTATCTACGGAGCAAATCACTGATGAGGAATCGTACGGCAGCAATCTTAATTTGTTTCTTTGGCGGCTATTTTGGAGTACATAAATTTTATTTGGGTAATCCAGTATTAGGGATACTATATCTAGTTTTCTGCTGGACTTTTATCCCGGGGTTGATTTCCTTTTTTGAGTTCTTAGGATTGTGCTTTATGTCCGATCGGGAATTCGATGCGCGATTTAATTATGCTGAAGACCCAAATTTACTCGCACAGAGTTCGCGTTATCCAATTGGATCTGCTCGATCGAGACAAGAGGCTACTTCGACTCTGTACGACCTGAAAAAGTTGTATGAAGATGGCATTATTACAGCAGAGGAATATGAAGTCAAGCGGCGGAAGATGTTAGATGATATTTAAGATAATTAATAATTGATAATTAATAATTAATCACAAAAATTATGTCTAGTGCCGCATTAAAAAGAATTCCTAATTGGATTTGGTGGTCGCTATGTCCGGTATTTGGCGCTGTGCCGATCGCTTATGCTGGTTACTTGACAAAGACAGGCAAGTGGATGCAAATAGGTGGCGGCATAAGTGCGATCGTCTTACTTGCCGCATTTGCAGGTCAATCCTGGCTGGTATATTTGGCTGTGCCGATTCAATTTGGGATTGCGATGAGCATCAAAGATCCCTATCTGATTAAAAGTGCGCCTCGGGGGACGATTTTACCATCCGATCGACGGACGGCAGCATTAATTGCCAGTATTCGCGGTTGCGTCGATGTCAATAAATGCTCGAAAGACGATCTAGTGCATGTCTTGGGATTACCGATTGTCTATGCTAATAATATCGAACTAATTAAGTCTCAAGGGTTCGTGTTTACCCATCTTGAAGAACTCAGCGAACTTGCCGATGTGCCTGAAAAGTTCTGTGCGGCGATCGAGCCGATGATCATGTTTAACTATTATGAAAAGTCCGATAATCCTACTGACTGGCAAAGATTAAATGTCCTCCCAATGTCCGAATTAGTCGAACTGGGACTCGATCGCGCTAGTGCTACAGCCATCTGTAGCGAACGTCAATCGCGTGGTGCCTATCGATCGCTCGTGGAAGTCCAGCGGCGGACTGGGGTGCCGATCTCGCTTTACAAACATCTGATCTAGACTACTTCCCGATCGCAGTTGGCGACGCTAGAATTCAAAAAAGCCCCAACCCGAATAGGCTGAGGCTTTTTTACTAGTTACGGAGAAGGTGGGATTCGAACCCACGGTAAGTTGCCCTACACAGCATTTCCAGTGCTGCGCCTTCGACCACTCGGCCACTTCTCCAACACAAGTTTTGTGCGGATTTTGACGCTTGACTAGCATAGCGCAGACTGCGATCGACTGTCAACAGATCGGGAGAGGGTAAAAGGTAAAGGGTAAAAGGTAAAAGAGGGGAGAGGGTAGTTCTTAGCCTGTGTCGTCAAAAATCGGTGGCGATCGCTGCTAGCGGATCGTACCAAACAGCCGTAGAATATAAACTAACAGACTTTACAAATCGCAATTCGATCGAATCATGGCACAACTACAACCTACCGTTCAACCAAAACTAGTAGTGACTAGATTTGGATTCAACCGCTTTGCCGAGCGGCTAAATGGTCGAGCAGCGATGATTGGCTTTGCAGCGTTATTATTGATTGAGTATATTACAGCACAAAATCCTCTCGCCTGGATGGGATTGGGAATTAACTAAGATTTGGCAACCAAAGATCGTCACAGCTTGTGATTTTCGATCGAGCGGTGGGCACAATAATTAACAGATAACTCGGTGTATTGACTAATTCTTTAGCCAAAGCCGATCGATTCAAGAGACTGAGATTGTAGAATAAAGATTAGAGATCGACAGTTCTTAACAAGTCTGCCCGATCGCCAATCTTAGTCTCACCACCTAATAAATGAACGCGATCTTGCCAACTGTATTGAAAAGACTATACCGCAAAGAACCAATATCTAGCTTTCTCATCATGGTTGGCGCCGTTGATGCGATCCTCGGTGGCGTAAATGAGATTGGCACACTGCTGATTCTCGGTTTACTAACTTCTGGCATGGCACTCGGTTATCGCTGGTGGTGCATTCAGCAGTCAGAAACTGCTGCGGATCGCAAATCCAAGCAATTATATCTGCCGCCTAGTGCCAATAGAGCGCCATTGCCGAATCTCGATCGGCGTCAGCCGCCATTATAAGCGGCTAGCTACTTACGACGCTCGATGCTTGCCCGATAGCACTCTCTCAGAGCGTGCGAACCCCTACCCTCTAGTTTAAAATTTGGATACCGCCGTGAGTAATCCTGTTTCGTGGACGGCTGAAGCTGAGGCACAACTCAAAGAAATTCCTTTTTTCGTGCGTCCCGCAGCACGGAAAAAGATCGAGAAATTTGCTCAAGAACGCGGCACAAGTGAAATTACTGTCGATGTTTACGAGCTAGCCAAGCAACAATTTCAGTAATAGATCGCTAGATAGAACTCATATTACTGCCAACCCAACTGCTTTAGGGAGTCAGGTTGGCATTCACGATTTTTGCCAGATATCAAAATTAAATCTCCTCGATCGAGTAAGTCGATCCAATTAGTTGTCAGCTCGATAATTTTTGAAAGTCAGTAATGCCTGAAACATAGATGGTGGGCAGTGCCCACCCTACTACTAGCCTCTGCGACTCCCATCTCCCATCTCCCATCTCCCATCTCCCATCTACCCTCTACCCTCTACCCCATGTCGATCGCATTTAGCAAATATCAAGGATTAGGTAACGATTTTATCCTGATTGACAATCGACACAGCGAGACGCCGATTCTCGATTCAGATGAGGCAATTATCTGGTGCGATCGACATTTTGGCATCGGTGGTGATGGGGTAATTTTTGTGCTTCCCGGACAAAATGGCACCGATTACACGATGCGGATTTTTAATTCTGATGGTTCGGAACCAGAAATGTGCGGTAACGGCATCCGATGTATGGCAAAATTCATTGCCGAATTAGAAGGCAAAATAGATCTAGCCGCCACTTATAAAATTCATACCTTAGCGGGTGTAATTACCCCAGAAATCTTGCCAGAGGGCGAAGTACGTGTCGATATGGGCGAACCGCGATTGCTGGCTGCGGAAATTCCGACTACGTTGGGGACGCCAGATGATAAGGTGGTGAACCAATCGGTGGAAGTCGATGGTACAGCTTGGACGGTTACATGTGTGAGTATGGGCAACCCTCACTGTATGACTTTTGTGGAGGATGCCAATGCCATAGCCCTGGCACAGATCGGGCCAAAATTCGAGCATCATCCTGTTTTTCCCCAGCGCACTAATACTGAATTCGTTCAAGTTATCCGCCCCGACTATCTGAGAATGCGCGTCTGGGAACGCGGCGCAGGAATCACGCTTGCGTGCGGTACGGGCGCTTGTGCGACGGTAGTAGCCGGAGTCCTCACAGGTAAATCCGATCGCAATTGTACGGTAGAATTACCTGGTGGCTGTCTGTATATTGAATGGTCGCTTGATGACAATCGCGTCTACATGACTGGGCCTGCTGAGTTAGTATTTACAGGGACAGCAGGATAAAATTTGAGGGAATAATGATGATTACCACAATTGAAACCGATCGCGAAATATTAGAAAATCTCACCCAGCTTAGCAGTGAAGACATCTTACCCCATTATTCACAATTAGCTTGCTACTCCAACTCGAATCGATCGATTATACTCCAGTCAATTTTACGCGCCCGCTGCTGACCGATATCTCCTTGAGTCTAACTGCGGGGGAATCGATTACGCTAACTGGCATCACAGGCGCGGGTAAAAGTACGCTCATGCGGCTGATAAATCGCCTCAACGAGCCAACAGCCGGACAGATATTACTAAATGGTGAAAACTACCGATCGATAACGCCAAAGACCTGGAGACAGCGAGTAATGTTAGTCGCTCAGGAGCCAAAGTTATTGGGGCTGAAGGTACGCGACGCGCTGGCTTATCCATTACAATTGCAATCGATCGGGACTGAAGAAATCAAACAACGCATCGTCACGATTACCGAACAGTTGGAGATTCCCAGCGACTGGTTCGATCGGACGGAATTACAATTATCTACCGGACAAAAACAAATTGTCTCAATCGCCAGAGGCATCATTACCCAACCCCAAGTTTTACTAATTGACGAACCGATCGCAAATTTAGATTTTACTACTGCCGAACGTGTATTAAGAACGATAAATGACATTACGCGATCGCAACAAGTCGGCACGATCGTCATCAATCATCAATTAGAATTAGCCGCCAAATTTAGCGATCGCTTGCTGTATTTACAAGATGGAAAACTCGCGATCGATAGAGCCACTAGCGCGATCGATTGGCACGATCTCCAGCAACAAATTCGCATATCCGAGGAGCAATCTATAAGTGAGTGGGACTAAATATCACTGTGGCATTGTATTCGCCCAGAATCTAGATATTCCGCGCCACCCTCATGGCTTTTAATACTAGACCTCACGTTAAGTTAATCTGCTATAGCCCGATCGAGGGTGTAAATTTATTTGACAATGGCTGGATCGTTCGCGTCAACGGCGCGTACCAGGGGATTTGTATCTACCGCAAACCAGTGGCAAGTCCATCCCTGTTATCGTTATTTCCCACGGTGTCGCCGAAGATCGCACCACTTATGCTTATTTAGCCGAGCATCTAGCATCCCACGGATTTGCTGTCGTCGCCCTCGAACATGTCGGCGGCGATGCAAATCGGTTTCGGCAGTCTTTTTCCAGTCTGGCTCCCGCTCCCAACGCTACCGAACTACTCGAACGTCCGCGCGATGTCTCGTTCTGGTTAGATGAGTTGCAACGCAGAGCAAAAGCCGATTCTACCCTCCAAAAACTCGATCTCCGTCAGGTGGGGCTAGCAGGGCATTCTCTCGGCGGTTATAAGATTTTGGCTTTGGCAGGTGCCCAGATCGATTTCGAGTGTGTCAAGCGCAGTTGCAACCCCAATCGTTCGCTAAATCTCTCTGTCTTGCTCCAATGTCGGGCGAACGAACTCAAACCCCAAGCCTATCGCCTCCAAGATCCTCGAATTAAAGCGATCTTTGCCATCAATCCCCTCGGTAGCACTCTATTTGGCAAGCAAGGCTTGAGCCAAATTCGCATTCCCGTATTCCCGATCGGTGGTAGCGATGATGTCGTCACACCTGCGGTACCGGAACAAGTTTATCCATTTACCTGGTTACAAACGCCGGATAAATATCTCGCAATCATGCTCAAAGGGACGCATTTTTCTACGCAAAATATCTCCAAGAGCGATAGTATTTTCCCAGTTGCTGATAGTTTTCTCGGCCCAGATTCAGCCCGCGCCCAAGTTTATACCAAGGCTCTCAGTTTAGCTTTTTTTCAAGCCCATTTAGCCGATCGTCGTGAATTTCAGGTTTATCTCAATGCTGGTTATGCTAAATCCTTGGCACAGCCGCGCCAGAACATTTCCCCGACAACTAACTTAGCTAGTAATAATCCCTTGTTGGGACTCAATTTAGTCCGATCGACTGCCGCTGAATCGTTGGCGCAATCCCTTGCGACAGACACTTCTCGCGCCCCTAAGCTTCAGCCATAGGTTTAAGAAAGTTTCGTTCAAACAACGTTCCCGATCGTCGCCGAATACTTACTGTCCGCGCCCTGGTTTACAATCAACAAAACCCAGAGCTTCGGTGTCTAGAAAACTAGCGATCGCCATCTCAACAACTGCTTCGATCGGGTATTCTATTTCAGTAGCTCGATCGATTAAAGCCGTGCGAATCCGTTCGGGTAATCGCAATAAAATGACTTCAGCATCAGAGGGGGAGAGTTGTTCGTGAAGTTGAGCTTGCATAAATTTACATCTCTGCTGGAATTTGAACGTTATATGGTGGCTCGGTTGCTCTGAGCATGATAGCTTCTAGTTCTAATAGTAGCTTGGGGTTTCCTGAGTATGCAATCGCTTGTACTGCAATCCTGACGTCTTCGTCATGATACTTATCGAGCCATGCCCACAAAAAAGCTTTATGCCCACCGTTGAATCGTCCTCGCAAACTTTTGGTTTTACCAATATAGAGCAGTCCGTCGGTTCTATGTCTGACTGCATATATGCCTGGACGAGCGGGAATGCTTTCAAATCCACGGGTTAGAGGTTGGCACTGTTCAAAGGGTATGAAAGCAATAGTATCCAGAATCTTTCGAGCTTGGATTTGTAGCTCAGAGTTATTCATCTTGGTGTGGAATTCATAAATTTAATCTGCCCGAAAGGCTCTGGGAGTCATGCCGACAAGTTTGCGAAAATGCTTGGTCAAATGGCTTTGGTCGGCGAATCCACAGGCTAGGGCAATATCGATAATTGCTGCATCATTTTGCCTAAGTTGCCGCTTGGCTCGATCGATCCGCTGATTAACAACATACCGATAGGGCGATATGCCCATAGATTGCCCGAACAGCGTGGAAAATTGATGCTGTCCCAGTCCTGCTACTGCCGCCATGTCTTGCAAGCCAATGTTTTCGGCTAAATGAGCATCGATATAAGCCAGCACCAGCTTGAGGCGTTTTTCACCCAGTCCGCCATTTACCTGCTGTGGTTGGGGTCGCTCTTGGCAATAGGTTCTGAGCAGATTTAGCATGAAGAGGTTGCCCAATGATTCGCTGTAGAGTTTGCCGCCTAAGCCTTGCTGTTGCATTTCGGCGTGGTAATTTCTAGCTATCGATTCAAACTGAGGATTTCTGTCGAACACTACAGGCTTGAGTTCTAACCGTTCTGAGTTAGCACAACCATTTTCAGCGGCGATTTCCTGAAAGTAGAGCGGATCGATCTGAAACATAATTGTTTCATCTGTTGTGTCCCATGCCCACTCACCAGGTGTATTGTCTGCTGTTGCCAGCCATAACGATCCTGTTGGATTTATTCCATCATATTCCTGCTTACCCAGACGAGTCACTTGGCGAGTGCTGTGCTGTCCGATATTGACTCCAATTAGATGATGCGTCAGTGCAGGTATAGCAAGTTCACTGGGTTCATCGAACTCATGCCGAATAACTAAACCACCATTCCCGATTATCATTGTTTCCATCACCCAGCTTTCAGGGATAAAGTCAGACGGATGGACAGGTTGGGAACTGTTGGTCATGGAAATGTAACTGTTGCGATAATCCTTGCTAGTAAATAATTATAGCCCGATCGAGGATGTAAATTTATTGGACAAATTTTAGTCGATTATCGATCGTAGGCTATGCCAACACAAGAATAGACTATTTTCCCCAAGAATGTACAAGAACTAAAAGATTCGATCGGTTATTGTGAATTTGCCACTCACAGTAATCGCCAAATTACCAATATGAATAATCTGAAATCAACTCTCAATTCTACATCTATTAAATTGCTTATTTTTTACCTTCAGCGTCCATTTGATTGAGATGTTCTTCACCCCACTTGCACAACATCTTCAAAACAGGTTGCAGACTTTTACCATGTTCCGTAAAAGCATAATCTACCTTGGGTGGCATCTCCCCATAGTCATGACGCTGAACGATCCCATCTTTTTCTAGATCGCGGAGTTGTTGAATCAGCACCTTTTCACTAATTGCTGGAATTAGCCGTTTCAACTCACTCAAACGTTGAGGTCGCTCGCGAATATTCCATAAAATCAAGATTTTCCATTTGCCACCTAGTATGCCCAAAGTGGTTTGGACGAATCTTCTGCCATCTACTTGTTTTGTTGTCATCT
>NZ_JANMZA010000106.1:0-6223 GCF_031382685.1 Chamaesiphon sp. OTE_8_metabat_110
GGCGGGTTTAGTTGCTTGTCAGGGTGTAGATCTAATTGTGGTGGGAGTTGGGGGATTAAACATCGCGGTTTCTTCTGGCTTGCGACTGCCCATACTGCCAAAGCCGATATATACTGGCGGCGCGCCGTTTTGGAGAAATTCTAATAAGTCTGCGGGTGGAGTCCAATCGCCAGCATCCAGAAACCAATCGCCCACAATCGCCGTATTGTGCCAATCCGCAGGCTTGGGAATCACAGATGGACTAAAACCATAAACCGTCGGGTATCGATGCATCACAGCCGATTTATACGGCCCCCAGAAAGATCTAGCGGGTAGGTTTAATACTTGCTCTCTGGCAAGGCGATCGGCTTTGCGAAACCCTTGCCACATTATCTGTCGTAATAGCAGGTGCGATAACCAGTTGAAGGTACCGCCAAGTTTGGTGAGCGACTGGGGAAACAAAATGCCAGGAAAAGATCGCGTTGGCGTAAAGGGAAACAAAAAAGCGGGAAGTAAAGGAATCTGTAATTTCTCCGCCAGCGGGACGGCGACGTTTAATCCACCAACTCCCGCCACGATTAAATCCATCCCCTGAGCAGCCTCTAATCCTGCCTGCATCCAATCGAGCGCGGCATCTTGAGCGAGTTTAGAGGTACGTTTGTTAATTGCCAGAAAATTTCCTTTTTCCAATAGTGCGCGCATTTCTGGCGACTCGACGATTTCTTGAACGTTCCCTTTGACTGGATAAAATTCTAAGCTGTGGTATGTGACTAATCGTTCAAAATTGATATGAGTCATCACGCGGACGCGATGTCCTGCTGCTTGTAATCCTTTCCCCAGCGCAACATACGGCTGTACGTCACCTTGAGAGCCGAGCGCGATCGCCAAAATCCGCATCAATAATTCTCCTGAGTCGTTCTGGATTAAATTGACACTAGTGTCAGTTTGATATTAACGTCAATTTAGCTCGATCGTCAAATCAGCACTAGTACAGCTCCCCGACTTTTTGAAACAGTCGGGGAGCTAAGCACCACCTAATTGTTATATAGTGGCGATCGCGCGTAAAATACGATGACTTTGCAGTAGGCTAAAAGATGTCAAACACAATGCAGCCATCGCGACGAGCATCGATCGGGTTAGAAAAACGAGAACGGACTCGATCGAATTTAATCGCCGCCGCCTATCGGGTATTTGCCCGTAAAGAAGCCGATGCCGTGACGATCGACGAGATCATCGCTGAAGCCGCCGTGGCGCGGGGTACATTTTATAACTATTTCCAGACGCGAGAAGAAGTCCTCACCGCCGTTGCTGTCGCTCTGAGCGATGAAATGAACCATAGTCTATGGGCGCAGTCTGCCCAGATTGAAGATCCAGCCGCACGGATGGCGATCGCGATTCGCCAATTTTTGCATCAAGCCATCCGCGATGCTACTTGGGGCTGGGTAATAGTTAGAAGCGGCTTGGTGGCTGCCCCATTGAGCGAAACGATAAAAACAGGGGTGACGACAGATTTAGAGGCTGGGCTGCGATTAGGGCGATTTCAGGTGGTAAATAAACAAGCCGCGATCGATCTAATTTTGGGTACGGGTTTAATGGCGATGCGAACCATTCTGGGCGGACATTCCGAGCCAGATTATCCAGAACAAATTACCGAACTGATTTTAAAGACGTTGGGTGTTGAAGAGGGTGAGGCTCACTCGATCGCGTTTCAAGTTTTGGAACCGTTATCAGACGAATAGGTGAGGAAAATGTAGACTAAATAGATCGAAATTTAGTTCGGTTAGTTCAAGCGATCGGATCGATCGTTATTTTCAACTATTTCTCGATCGCAGATAACACAGTTCAAAATTTGCCCGATGTGCGCCAATCTTCCGGCGATTGTAGTTACCCAGGGACGTGGAAAAAAGGGTGGTTCGTGGCGAGTGTGTTGGCAGTGTCCGCAGTCTAGTTCTGCCACCCAATGCTGTTCTGAATCTTGATGAAAGCCAATAATTGCGCGATGCACGAATTTACCTCCGATCTGCGGTTTTTTTGGTTGCTGTCAGGGGTAAATTGCTGTCGAGCGACTAGCAAAATAGACACGAGTATCGACTGAGCGGTTCGGACAGCAATACGATTTCCAACCGCCGATCTCAGTCAACCACCAATACCTACTAACCCCTGACAGCAATCCCGATCTGTATGACAATAGATAGGCGATTCTCTTTTGGAGAGTGCGCCAACGACGCTCATCATAGCTCAATTAAATTAAATGTATATTGCCTTAAATTGGTTAAAAGAATTAGTAGACTGCCAACTAGATCCGGAGACGTTGGCGCAAACCCTGACTCTAGCTGGCTTTGAAGTTGAATCGATCGAAGATCGTAGCACTTGGGCGGATGGGGTAGTCGTCGGGCGGGTACTGACGCGGATTCAACACCCGAATGCGGATAAATTAAGCGTTTGTACTGTGGATGTTGGCGGTGAGGAGCCGTTGCAAATCGTTTGTGGTGCGGCAAATGTCCGCGCGGGCATTCATGTCGCTGTCGCCACTGTGGGTACTTATTTGCCCAAAGTCGATCTCAAAATTAAACCTGCCAAATTACGGGGCGAAAAATCTGAAGGGATGATTTGTTCGCTCTCGGAATTGGGATTGACAAAAGATTCGGAAGGAATTTATATTTTCGGCGAATCGGAGCATCCCGATACACCCGCAATCGGTACCGATGTGCGAGCATTATTAGGATTGGATGATGTCATCCTCGATCTCTCCTCCACCGCCAATCGCGCCGATGCGCTGAGTATGGTGGGAATTGCTAGAGAAGTCGCCGCACTCACTGGTGGAGCCTTGAAACTCCCGACTGTGGATGCGTCGCCGATTGCCAATCAACCACAATTAACCGTAAATGTCAGCGAAGCTCAAGCTTGTCCTGTTTATTCGGCTACCCTGATTGAAGGCATCCAAATTGCACCGTCCCCCGACTGGCTGCAACGTCGCTTGCAAGCTGCTGGGATTCGCCCGATTAATAACGTGGTGGATGTGACAAATTACATCCTGCTGGAGTGGGGGCAACCTTTACACGCCTTCGATGCTGCTAAATTGCAAGCCGTCAGCGGTAGCCAAGCCATCCAGATGGGCGTGCGCCTTGCTGAGAAGCAAGGTGAGAGCCTGAAGACTCTAGACGGGCAATCGCGACAACTTAACGCTCAAAACCTCCTAATTACCATTGGGAATACCCCCGTCGCCCTGGCAGGGGTCATGGGTGGCGAAAATACTGAAGTATCCGAAGGTACTCAAAACATCGTTCTCGAAGCAGCAATTTTCGATCCTGTCGCCGTGCGAAAATCGGCACGGAGTCAAGGCGGAATGCGATCGGAAGCATCGACTCGTTACGAGCGGGGTGTCAACTTTGCCGAACTCGAAACAGCCACTCATCGCGCGATCGAGCTAATTATCCAGCTAGCTGGTGGTAAGATAGTCTGTCAGGATATCAGCGATCGTCGTCCTAATATCACCCTGCAACCGCGATCGATTAACCTCCGGTTGGAACGGTTGAATCAGATTTTAGGGCCGATCGATGATGATGGCGAACCTGGGGAAATTACGACTGAAGATGTCGAGCGGACGCTGACAGCGTTGGGTTGTCAATTGACAGCGACGTTAAATGATAAAGAAGAAACGGTTTGGGATGTGGTAGTTCCACCTTACCGTTACCGCGATTTGGAACGGGAAATCGACCTCATTGAAGAAGTCGCTCGACTTTACGGTTACGATCGATTCATGGATACGCTCCCGTCAGAATCGGCGGCGGGTTTCCTCTCCCTCGACGAAGAATTATTACGCCAAATTCGCGCCGCTTTCCGTGCTGTCGGCTTAAATGAAGTCGTCCAATATTCCTATGCCATCGAGAAACTAAATAACGGCTCGCAGGTAGAAATCATTAACCCGATGTTTACCGAATATGCGACATTACGATCGGAATTAATCTCCGGCTTGATTCAAAGTTTCCAAACCAACCTCGCTCAGGGTAACGGCGCACTCCCAGGCTTTGAAATTAGCAAAATCTTCGGACGCGACGAAACCGGATTGACAGAAACCGACGTCCTCGCTGGCATCCTCGGCGGCGATGCTGGGATCGGACGCTGGACGACTGGTGGTAAGCCGCAACCCCTCACTTGGTACGAAGCCAAGGGAATGCTCGATAGCGTCTGTCACAGCCTCAAAATCCCCGTCGAATATCAAGCAGATCGATCCGATCCGAAACTACATCCCGGACGCACCGCATCATTGTGGTTGCAGGGGCAAAAATTGGGCTACTTCGGACAACTACACCCCCAACTCCGTCAGGAAAAAGACCTCCCAGCGGCGGTATATGTCTTTCAACTCAACCTCGATCCGATTCTCAATTACCTCGCCGCCGAAGAACGATTGGTACCAGTTTTTAAAAACTATTCTACCTATCCCGCATCCGATCGCGATCTGGCTTTCTTCGCCCCGATCGAGCTATCTTTAGCAGATATCCAAAAATCGATTTCTAAAGCTGGCGGCGAACTATTAGAAGATGTCGAAGTCTTCGATGAGTATCGTGGTACCAATGTCCCTGACGGACAGCGGAGTTTAGCAATTCGGCTAATTTATCGGGCACTCGATCGCACTTTAACCGATGCCGATGTAGAGCCGCTCCAACAGAAAGTTAGAGATGTTTTAGTCGATAAATTTCGGGTAACTTTACGAAGTTAATTCAGCAGTTAGGGGAGTTTCGAGCCTTCAAAAATCTCCCCTAATTGTCTGCTAGACTAATTCTGTCCGGTGATATGACGCATGATGATGTCAAATTTTCGATCCAACTCATCGAATCTCGTCTCCAATCAGTCGAATCGTTGATTCATCTGGTCTTCAAGTGCATCAATCTCATCATATACACGATCGAAAGATAAATTTACCTCTTTACCTGTCAATTGAGTTTCTTCTAGTCTAGTCAGCCGTCTTTCAAAGACTCTTAACTGTCTATCTAGAGATCGATCCCGATCGTTTGGTTCGTTGGCTTGTGTCATTTGATTAAATATTAAGCTTATTAATAACTATAACTCTCCAGAGTTAATCATCCGATCTGCTAGTGCGCTCTGGAGATCTAGAAAGGATAATATCCAGTTTTCGCTCAAACTCGTTAAACCGCGTCTCTAATCGCTCCAATCGCATTTCTAAGCAGTCAAATCATCCCTCGATTTGGTCTTCCAGCGTATCGATCTCATTGTATACACGTTGTTCTAGCAACTGCCTGCGATCGTTAAATACCCGCTCGAATTCTGGCAGCGATGCTTGAGTATCTTCTAACTGTCCTAATCTGCGGTTAAAATACCGGAACTGACGATCGTAATTATTTGGCTCGTTGGCTGAGATCATGAGCTTAAATCTTGAGTGTTTTTAGTTATCCCCGCTGGTTTATCTCTAGCGGGGATATTCATAGTTTAAAGATATTCTTATTGACTCCTTGTTGACAACAGCTATATTGCGTCAAGATCGGCATAAAGATCGGCACTAATTGGCGATCGATAAAGCTATAATTGTTATGTATCAACAGTTGTGGCTGATAAAAAGATCGGCACTAATATGGAATCTCTTGCCCTCATCGAACCGTTGTTACCTGCTGGGGGAAATCGAGTATTGACAGATTTAGCTACGCAACTATGGGCACAGAGCAGTGCGCTCGATCGTAACTTACATGTGGCGACGATTCTAGGGATTGGCGATTTAGTCAGAACGATGAATTGCTACTACAGCAACCTCATCGAAGGACATCGCACCCACCCCATAGATATCGAACGCGCTCTGGCACAGGATTTTTCTGTCGATCCTCAACAACGAGAGTTACAGTTAGAAGCTAAGGCACATATTGAAGTGCAACGAGCCATCGATTTGGGCAACGCTCCCGCTCAAGTTGTCAGCGGTGAATACCTGAAATGGATTCACCGCGAATTTTGTACTCGACTCCCGCCTGAGATGTTGGTGTTGAGTAATACACAAGGTAGCAAGCAAATTCAGATCGTACCTGGTGAGTGGCGCACGGGGGATGTAATTGTCGGGCGACATATTCCCATTTCCGCGCCAGCCATCGATAGCTTTATTACCCGCTTTGGAACTGGTTATCGACTGGAACGATTATCTCAAATAGATCGAGTAATTGCCGTTGCGGCGGCGCATCATCGATTGGTATGGATTCAGCCCTTCTACGATGGGAATGGGCGGGTAGCGCGGTTATTTTCC
>NZ_JANMZA010000109.1:0-4960 GCF_031382685.1 Chamaesiphon sp. OTE_8_metabat_110
ACTCCGCGAAACCTCGGTGGTTCCCAGCCGTCATATTCATGAACTCTCGCCAGCACAAAATCCTTTCGCTCTGGGTCGATTTGGGCGATCGTATTGAGATATTCGCGATCGTGAGCGATGACACCATTGCTAGTAAAGGCAATCCATTCGCCTCGATATTTTGCTAATCTCTGCTGATTTTTCACGTACCAATCGTGGGCATCGAGATAGACTTGTTCCATAAAAGTTAACCGCGATCGATATATTTATTTTAGGGGATAGTGAATGGTGGATAGTGGATAGTTACAATTATATGAAGTCTCGATCGGCTGTAGATTTGACGATATTCATCCCCGCATCAGCAAACCGTTGATAAGCCGCCTCCGCTTGGGCTGTATAATCTACCACCCCAGGAATTACCACAGGCGAAGTACAATCGGCGAGTAAATACACCTTCCGTGCTAATTGAGGATCGATCGATTGAATTTCGGTTAAGAGATCGTTAACCGTCCACGCGACACAATGACTCTGCGCTTGTCCGGCAATAATTAACTTATCGGCGGTTAATAAAAACTCGATTAAGCTATCGTTCTTGCTGGCAATTGTTTCGCCCAATTGATTTTTAAAAACCTCTGGAGCCAAAGCCGAATAATTTTCCGTCAAAGTCCGATCGCCTTTAATCGAGAACATGGCTTGACTCGTGCGGGCAATCCCATGAAAAAAGATCGCTTCCTCTACCGCAGGTACCAACGCATGACCGATACCGCCTAACATGGCATGATACGGCCAAATTAAGAGTGGATATTTGCCACCATCGCTCAACTGCTGGACGTAGTGCAGTGCATATGCTTGAAGCTGCTCTGGCGGCTCGGTGCTAAAGGCTGGATTGGCACGCCATTTGCCGGAGCTGACATCGGCGGGGGTAATTGTCGTTACCGCTGGCGTAGGATGTTCGCCTTGCTCGTCGAGCCAAAAAATCGGATGGAAAATTTGATGCAGATGATGGGTATCCATCGTAGCAATGATTTGGTCGATTTTACCTAAATTGCGATAGATAAATTCACACAATCTAATGTTATCCTCGATCGCTCCCCGTCCGCTACGACCGCCGACAAATAGCTCGAAGTTCGGTAGACAGAATGTATTTTGAACGTCGATTAGTAATAGCTCAACATTACTGTCAGTCTGAGATATAGGGCTTAATTGATGGTTGTCAGCCCAGGATTTAGCGGCGATCGATCGCTCCTGATAGGGCACGCGCCAGATCTCCCCGACGCGATCGGGTTGGAAGTGCTGAGGAATGGGTAACTGAGTCATATATAGTAATAATAAAACTAACTTATAATTGAATTATAGTAATTACTACCATATATAGCAACTCGCACGATCGCGGATATCCTGCCAGCTTTTGAAGCATCGTAGGGTGTGTTGTCTTGTCTCGCATAATCCGGGAGGAAACCTCCCGGCTGCGAGCCGCTATCGCGTAGCGTAACGCACCAAGGGGCTAGATTTAATTTCCCACCTGTAATGCTAAACTAGTCTCACGATCGAACAGATGAATTTTATCGATCGCGACTGATAGCCACACTTCTTCACCTACCGCAACTACTTTATCTGGTGAAACTCGCACCTGTACGATGAGATCGGCTGGTTCCAAATCTTGAAGTTTGACAGCAATATAAGTATCATTACCTAATGCCTCAACTGTCTCGACTGTGCCGTGTAAATTCTTGGTTGCAGGTAATCCTATCGTGAGATGTTCGGGACGAATGCCGAGTAATAACGATCGACTAAAAGCATTATTTAGTTGTGATTCCCATGCTTCAGGAAGTGTAACCCGAAATTGATTATTCCCGATCGAGAGTGGTAATTTGACTTGGGCTGGAATCAAATTCATCGGTGGCGAACCGATAAATTGGGCAACAAAAATATTGGCAGGGTGGTTGTATATTTCTAACGGGGTGGCAACTTGTTGAATTTGTCCCTGATTCATCACGGCGATTCGATCGCCCATAGTCATCGCCTCGGTTTGATCGTGGGTGACATAGATCGTTGTCGTGCCTAATTGACGTTGCAATTTGACGATTTGGGTGCGAGTTTCCGCGCGTAATTTGGCATCGAGATTGGATAATGGTTCATCCATTAAAAATACCTGTGCGTCGCGAGCGATCGCGCGACCGAGTGCTACCCGTTGTTTTTGTCCGCCCGAAAGTTGCTTGGGAAATCGATTTAGTAAACCCTCAATCTGGAGCATTTGAGCAACTTGGCGCACTTTTTTCGAGATGATTTTTTCGCGATCGGAAACGTAACGTAAACCACGCGGAAATCCACGCGTAATTTCAACCAGGAAGTTCTCAATTTCTGGAGATAAACCTTTGGGTTGTTTTACTAAACTGGGGGTATGAAATGATTGACTGCGCCGCAATCCAAAGGCGATATTGTCATATACTCGCATGTGCGGATAGAGCGCGTAACTCTGGAACACCATCGCAATATCCCGTTCCTTGGGCGGCAACTCATTCACCAATGTTTCGCCAATTCTAATCGTGCCAGCCGTAATCGTCTCCAAGCCAGCAATCAGCCGCAGGAGGGTACTTTTCCCACAGCCAGAGGCTCCCACTAGCACCATAAATTCACCGTTATTTACAGTCAAATTTATCCGGCGCAGCACACTTTCTGGCGCGGGGAGATCTGAAGGCTGGGCTTTGCTTTTATCCTTGGGAGCGGTAGGAGTATAGCTTTTGTGAATATTTTCTAGAGTAACTTTTGCCACGGTAGCTTGCTGTCAATTACACTATCCGTCTTTATCTTCCCACACTATCGCAAATTGCTTGTAGAATTGCTCGTTGTCGAGCAGCGGGCAACCAATCGACATCTGGTTGCTACGGTAATTGGATCGTCTGACTGACGTTGGGCATCGCCAAAATATCCAGATCCGCAGGTGTCATGTCCAACCAAGCGGCAAAACCTGCAAAACCCGCTCCATCCACTGCCATCCGATCGATCGCCTGTGCTGGCAACATTTTGGCGCGTTGAGTGCCAAATAGATCCGTAAAGGAAATCAGAACATAACGGATGCCGCGATCGCGTGCAATGTCAGATAGCAGTACAGTCATATTCGAGAGCGATGAATGATGCCAAAGTTCTACGATAAGCGAAAGTTTCGATCGAATTCGATCGCCACGAACCGAAATACTCGATCGAACTACAAATCTGTGACGATCGCCTCAGCCATTGCGATCGCCATCTAGTGAATTTGCTAAAAGCTAGACATAGCAAGCATTTAGAACATAAAAATCCATTTTTAGCGCGTCGGGGTATTTTCGCCATTTCAGTATTTTTGCGGTTGCCTTCACTGACTACCTACAAGAAACTAAGAGTAGTTCTTTGGTAGCTATATTTGCAATTAAAGCTATTACAAGTTATTTCAAACATTAATGTTTTGCTCATAGCTAAACATTAAAAACAGCTATGAGTAATTTTCAGTGGCGCCATATATTTTACTCGTTCGTAAATAGTTAGATCGAAATTGTCAGCTTGAGTTGTAATTGTTAAAGCCTATTTAAAACAATGAAAAAAATTACCGCACTAGCGAACTTGGCTTTGCTATTTGGACTGTTGCAGTTGCCTGCTAATGCAGTCCAATTGGTCGTCCCAGCCTATTTTGCTCCATCTCCGACTGGTCTACCACCCGCTACTACTCCTAATGGTACTGCTGATTGGAATACGTTAATTACCGCTCAACAAGCTCAAAAAGCAAATAACCAATTGCCGATTGTCGCGATCGTCAATCCAAATACCGGAGCTGGTACCGCTGCTGATACAGCTTATTATCAACAAGTTTACACAGATTTTTCTAATGCTGGCGGCACGCTCATCGGTTATATACCATCTGGATATGTAGGGCAATCAATTAACCCAGACGCATCATGTCAGGCGAGAACCGCTCAGGCTGTTGTTGGCTGTGCCCAAGATTATCGGACATTGTATCCCAATATCATCAGTGGCATTTTTGTGGATGAATTTGGGATTCAGGCAGGTACGAATCCCGGTATCACCCCTACCCAGGTGACAGATTTTTATACTCAAATCTACGATGGGATTAAGGGCATCGACCCAAATTGGACTGTATTTGGCAATCCTGGCAGCAATGCACCGATCGATTTTCTGCGTCAAGGCAACAGTGGCGGGGCGGACACCCTGATTACTTATGAAGATATTGCCGCAAATTATGCTGCCAACCTTCCGAGCGGGTACGTCAGTAGTTTTCCGGCATCGACTTTTGGAAATTTTGTTTTAGAAACTCCGGAATCGAGTTTACGAAGCATAATTGACACTGCGGTGAGTCGTAATGTGGGGTATATCTTTGTAACTGACGAGGGTGTCAATGTAAATAATGGCAATCCTTACGATCGATTGCCAACTTATTTTGCCAGCGAATTGAGTATCATAAATAGTATCAATCGAAGTCAGTCAGTTGCCCAGCAAGTACCCGAACCCGATGCTTGGCCGATTCCGCTAGTTGGCGTTGGACTGATCTTGGCGATCCGTCATCGCAAGCGATCTCGTGCAAAAGGTTAATTCACATCTTGGAGCGACACAAAGCTACTAGTATTTTAGTGGATAGTGGATAGTGGATAGCCAGTAGGGTGGGCACTGTCTTGTTTCGCTCAATCTGAAGGGAACCTCCAGAGCGCGAACCGCTGCCCACCATCTATGTTTCAGCTATTATCGATCGACTACTGTTGACGATTTACTTACTCAACATATCCCCTACAGCACCACTACCACTAATGAATGCCGTAATAAACTAGGATATGATTATCCTACTAGTAAGTAGCTGGGCGTAATTAAATATAAGATATCGTGTAGGGTGGGCACTGTCTTGATTCGCTCGATCTGGAGGAAACCTCCAGGGCGCGAATCGCTGCCCACCAGCTAGGTTCCAGACATAATCTATCTTATAAATAATTGCATCTAC